>CAMJAJ010000011.1 GCA_946403565.1 uncultured Treponema sp.
GGCCCCCCACCACACAATTGGACGTCTTTAGCTTACGACGTTGACGGGCCGCCCCTCCATCCAGGCCTTCAGGTTGCCGACGATGACGCCGAGCAGCCGCTGCCTGGTCTCGACAGAGGCCCAGGCGATATGGGGGGTAAGCAGGCAGTTCGGTGCCTGCAGCAGGGGGCAGTCGGGAGCCATGGGTTCCCGCAGGACGACGTCGGCCGCATAACCTGCAAGCCTCCCCTCCTCCAGGGCGGCCCGCACGTCAGCCTCGTTCACCAGGCCGCCCCGGGCGGTGTTGATGAGGTAGGCACCTTTCTTCATCTTGGCCAGGCTGCCCCGGTTGACTATCTCCTTCGTCTTGTCGGTCAGCGGAGCATGCAGCGAGATGAAGTCCGACTCCTTGAGCAGGGTGTCAAAGTCGACCGGATGCTCGATCGCCGCCTTGGGGGTACGGGTGCAGACAAGCACCTTCATGCCGTAGGCGGCGGCAATCCGGGCCACGCGGCTTCCGATGTTCCCGTAGCCGAAGATTCCGAGGGTCTTGCCCTCAATCTCAAACAGGGGCTTCTCCCAGTACACGAAGTCCGGGGAGCGGACCCAGCCACCTGCCATGACGGAATCCGAATGAACCTGCACGTGGCACGCCCATTCGCTTATGAAGGCGAACACCAGCTGGGCCACCCCCGCCGTACTGTAGGAGGGGACGTTCGTCACGGTGACGGAGTGCCGGCGGCACGCCTCCAGGTCTATCACGTTGTAGCCGGTCGCCTGCACCCCGATGTATTTCAGGGACGGACAGGCGGAAAGGATCTCTTCGGTGATGTTCACCTTGTTCAGCAGCACAGCGTCGCTGTCGCCAATCCTGGCGATGACCTCGCCAGGCTCCGTCCTCGGATAGACGGTCAGACTGCCCAGTTCCTCCAGGGCCGCCCAAGACAGGTCTCCCGGATTGACGGCATTGCCGTCCAGAATCGTAATTTTCATAACCTCTCCTCTATTTCTGACCTGCTACGGAAGCGTGGGGCACAGCCTCGCCGTTGGCCCCCCACGCAACCTCGTCGTGGCCTTTCACGAAGCCTCGCCGTTGGTCCCACGCAGGCCCCCATGCGATTACGCCGTTGGCCCACACGCAGGCCCCGTCTATTCGATGTCTATGTTGAACTTGATCTGATGGCTCTCGCCCAATATGTCCACGACGGACACGGACAGGGTGGAATGCCCGTGCGCAAGGTGGATGACGGAAAGCAGCCGCCTCTTGGAGTCCGGGTACAGCTCCTCCACCGCATACCGGTCGTTTCCCTGCACGCAGAGCGCGCCCCTGCTTTCGATGAGGTTGTCGTAGCTCACGCTTTCCACCGTCAGGCCGTTCAAGGCAACCTGCGTCTTGTAGGGAACGGCGACATCCTGCCGGTCATGGTACAGCCGGTAGGTCCCTGCGGGAAGGGTGCGCTCGTTCAGCAGGTAGTGGGTCTTCCCATCCCGGTCATCCAGGCTCAGGTTGCCGATCAGCAGCTCCAGTTCCTTACCGATCCGCGGCATCAGCAGCCTAGGGTTTATGCAGGACTTGTTGACGGTGTCCAGCACCTGGAATTCCAGCCCGCTCTCCCCCTCGTGCCAGGCGGAATTCCCGCTTTCGCCCAGCTTCGCACCGCCCGAGACCCGGCCGCTGAGGCGGCTGGGCAGGCTGTCCTCGTCCAGGTTCCCGTATACGGTCGCAATGCCGTCCCCATGGGCTATGACGACCATATCGCCCAGCGGGGAATCAAACCAGCCGAAATCGCCGGTATGCCCCCCCATGACCAGGACGACCTCGCCACCTTCAGCGGCCTTCACATCGGAGGAGCTTTCCCGGAACACGATGGACGACTCAATCCTGCCCCCCCTCAGCTGGGCAAAATAGGAGCGGAAGGAATCCGCATCGGTCTCGTCCTGGGGCCAGTCAAACGCCCCGATACCGGCGGTGCCGGCCACAGCGACCAGCAGGGCGGCAACAAGCGCCCTCCGCGACAGTGCAAACGCCATAAAAAGCCCCCTCAGCGCCTTGAAATCGTCAGGCGGGAAATCTTGTTGTCCCGACCTATGAACACATGGTCATCCCGCACCAGCAGGAAGGAATTGGCCGCCTTGAACGAGCTGCTGGAAAGCACCTGGTTGAACGGCTCCAGGACGGTCACCGTGTACTCGCCGGCCTCGCGGCTCAGGACGAGCATCAAGCCGAACTCCTCCAGCTCCTCAATCTGCACGACCGTCCCTGCGAGAGGAATGTGGGCGCTCCGGGCCTCCTTCAGGTCGGCAACCCCCAGTCCCCCGTTATAGTTGTAGAAAGCCATGCTGGCATCCGAGTTGAACTTGACCAGGCGGAGGGTGTTGGAGTCGGCGGGAAGGTACTCATGGAAAATGACCTTGGGATGTTCGCCGCTCACCCGCTTGGACACGATGAAGCGCTGGGTCTTCAACCCGCTGATGCAGGCCACCAGGTTCCCGTCAGCGCTGATCGCGGCCCCGTATATCGCGGAAATCTCGCTCCCGCCCGGATAATACTGCTGGTCTATGTCGCCCCCCTTCTTGATGGACACGACCTGCCCGTCTGCGAAACCGATGACGCTTCCCCCGCTGGAGGAGGAGAACGCCGTTATCGGGGCATAGTTCTCATACTCCCACAGCTTCGAGCCCGTAAGGTCGTATTCGGCGACGCTGCTTCCGTTCGGGAAGAAGATGAACATCCGGTCCTCGGAAAAATAGGGGAAGCCCGGCACGCCCAGCGTAACGGCGGTGTTGCCGTCAGGGGTCCGCACCTCAGTCCTGGCGTTGTCAGGATTGTATACCGCGTAATAGTTGGGAGAAATGGCTGCGTTGAAACTGTAGGGAATGCAGGAGGCCACCTTGCCGTCCTCGGTGAAGTACCCGATGGCCTGCCCCAGCTTGAAGGGGACAAGGGCCTGGTCGGAACCGGGGGCCGCCCCCTCCCTGTCTATCGCGATGGTCCAGTCAGGGGTCAGGTGCAGCTCAGAGCCCAGGGGCCTGAACGAAAGGATGATGTACAGGAAGCAGAAGGCCCCCACGAGTATCGCAAACCGTGCCCTGGAGTTGTCCTTCGCAAAAATCGGATTCCTTCTTTTCATACGCCGGCAGCCCTGCTATTCCACCGCATAAATGGCCGACAGGTCAAGCACGTAGAGGGGGTAGTCCTTGCTGCCCTGGAATTTCTTGTTGTAGACGGCAAGCATGGAGATGTCCTCCAGGAAGACGCTCGCAGCCTCGTCGCTCAGGATCTTCTGGCACTGCTTGAAAAACTCGATGCGCTCCTCTTCCCGCGGCGTCGCGACCGCCTTCCGGTACACCTTGTCATAGTCTGAGCTCACAAAGCCGACCATATTGTTCTTCGCATCGGAGCAGTAGCGGGCAAGGAAGGCCGTCGGATAGGCATAATGTCCGTCAAAGGAGACCACGGTCGCCTCATAGTCCTTCTCGCCGTACACCTTCTGCAGCCAGGTGGCCCAGTCCACCTGCTTTATCTTGGCGTCAATGCCGATCTTCGCAAGCTCGCCCACGATGATCTCCGCCGTCCGCACGTGCACGGTGTAGTTGGACGGAACCGAGATGGTGAACGAGAGCCCGTCCGGATAGGCGGAGGCGTTCAGATATTCCCGCGCCTTCACCTCGTCCTTGATGTAGTTGAAGTCAACGTCGGAATCGTAGTACTTGGAAAGGGCCGGAATGAGGGGACTGGAGGCCTTGACCCCGTAGCCGTAGTTCACCATGCGGATGATCGTCTCCGCATCGATCATGTAGCAGAGGGCCTTCCGCACGTTCTTGTCCTTGAAGGGACCGAACTTGTTGTTCAGGGCGAACAGCTGCACGGAGTTGGAGTTGCGGGGATACAGGTTTATCTCGTCCCGGTCCAGCTGCTCCACCGTGTCCGCATTCGCGGAGAAGCCGTCTATGCTCCCCGCCTGGAAATTCATCAGGAAGTCGGCCTGGCTTGAAAGGAACTTTATCACGACCGTCTCCAGATGGGCCTTCTTGCCCCAATAGCTGTCGTTCCTCGTGAGCGTGAGGTGGTCCTGCTCGACGTACTCCTTGAAGACGAACGGCCCCGTGCCCACGGGATGCGTGGCGAGGTCCTTCGCGTCCTTCTCGACGATCGGGGTGGAAAGGTAGGCGACGAAGCCCGCGTCGGGAGCGGCAAGCTGGATGGTCAGGACCTCCCCGGCCGCATCGAACGAGAAGGACCGTATGGCCTTGTAGCCCGTCACGCCGCCGTCCACCGCCTTCTGGATCGAATAGAGCACGTCGTCCTTGCCGAGCGTCTTGCCGTTGTGGAACTTGACGCCCTTGCGCAGCCTGAAGGTCCAGGTGGTCAGATCCGTAGAGACCGAGTACTCCTCGGCAAGGGCGGGGACAAAGCTCCCGTCGCTCTCCACCCGGACCAGGCCGTCGAATATGTTGAAACTGATGGACCTCGCGTCCGCCGTCATCGATGAGAAGGGGTCAAAGTTGTTCAGCTCCGATGCGAAGCCGAAGACCATCTTTCCACCGTCCTTCAACTGGGGGACCTTTCCGTCCTGCCCGCCGGCAGCCTCCTTCTCGGACGGCTTTCCGCCACAGGCAGTCAAGCAGACCGATGCCGCAACAAGCACCGCCGCAGAGGCCCTGAAAAGTGACTTTCTTATATCCATACAAACTCCCGCTCGCATCCTGCGCTGATAATGTGTGCTATTGTAGACAAATATCGGCCCTGTGTCAAATAAAAAAACCTGCCATAGCGGATATGGCAGGCAAAAAGCGTTGCTTTTTTGTTTTATTAGGAGGTTTATGTCCTTTTAATGAAGCCTACTGACTACTTCTTGAGGTTCGGATACAGCTCCTTGATAGACGTGTAGAAGTTGTTCCACGCCTGCTCCTCGGAGACGATTCCGTTGTAGTAGTCGGCCATAGCGGCCTGCAGCTTCTCGCTCATTCCCTGGTCATAGGCAGAGATGTTGCTCTTGTCGATCTTCTTCGCATTCTGGAGAAGGAGGGCAAGGTGGTTCTGTCCGCCCAGGAAAGCGCTCTTGTAGCTACCGTTGGCAACATCGGTCATGGCAGCCTCGTTGTTGGTGAAGTCGCCCGTGGCCTCGGAAATCTTCGTGGCGGTGTCCTTGTCGCAGGTCATCGTGTACATGATGTCCTTCACGAGGTCCAGGTTGTCGGTTCCGCGGGCAGCACAGATCCAGGTTCCGCCCCATGAGAAGCCCTGGGGACCCTCACAGAAGGCCCAGTCACCGCAGCTTCCGTTGCCGTTCACGATCGGCTGGGTCTGGTCGTCCTTGGCCCATCCGGCAAGGCAGAAGTCGATGAACCAGCCCGGTCCGAAGTATCCGAAGACCTTTCCGTTCTTTCCGGCACCAGCGGCGCTCTCGTCAGACCAGAGGTTGGCCTTGGCGTTGTAGCCCTTGTCCGTGTACTCCTTGGTCTGCTGGATCCAGCGGCGCACCTGGGGATCGATGTTGATCTTTCCATCGACGACCCACGGAGAGGTGACGTTGTCCGTAAAGACGCGGAAGGCATCGTCAAATCCAGAGAGCATGTAGTATCCGGAAGCCTTCATCTTGGCAGCGACCTCGTCGAACTTGTCCCAGTTCTCCAGCTGCTTCTGGACTTCCTCGGGCTTCTCCGTTCCGAGGACCTTCCGTGCGAAGGAGCGGCGGTAGATGAATCCCGCGGGGCAGGCCTGCCAAGAAACGCCCTTCAGGACGCCCTTGCTGTCCGTCATGATGTCCTTGGTATACTTGTACTGCTGGGAGAGGTCGGCGTCGGAAAGGCCAATCTCTGACTTCACGTCCAGCGTATAGTCGGTATCGACATACTTCAAGGCATAGTCGGCCTCGACGAGGAAGATGTCGATCTTCTCATCGGCAGAAGCGTTGTCCTGGGCAAGGAGTCCCTCGTCCAGCTTGTTCTGGTAGGCGTTGCCCTGGTTCGGCGTGATGATCCAGTTCACCGTCACATCAGACGGGAGCTTCTTTGCATAGAAGTCGTTGAAACGTGACTGGAACTCCTCGTTCCAGACATAGATGTTCAGAACCTTTCCACCGGAAGTTCCGGCGGGAGCAACCTTCTTCGACTCGCTGGAAGATGAAGAAGAAGATGATGATGACGAAGAAGAGCTGGAGCCAGAAGCTGAACCGGACTCCTTCTTTCCGCACCCTGACAGGGCGAGGGCAGCCACAGAAGCAATAAGGGCGGCCTTGATGAGCTTTTTCATATTATTCCTCCGTATACGAAAAAGTAATGTGTCGTTGATGTGCAAAACTACAACGTTGTAGTTCCACAGTACCATTATACCCTATTGCGTTGAATTGTCAAGAAAAAAAAGGCCGGCTGCAACCGAAATTGCAACCGGCCTTGTTCCATTTGAAGTAGCTTACGCTTTTAAGTTACTTCTTCAGGTTCGGATAGAGCTCCTTCATAGAGGTGTAGAAGTTCTCCCACGCCTTGTCCTCAGAAATCTTTCCGTTGTAGTAGTCAGCCATAGCAGCCTGGAGCTTCTCAGAATATCCCTGGTCGTAGGCAGAAATCTTGCTCTTGTCAATCTTCTTCGCGTTCTGGAGAAGAAGGGCAAGGTGGTTCTGTCCGCCCAGGAAGTCGTTCTTGTAGCTTCCGTTGGCAACCTCGGTCATGGCAGCCTCATTGTTGGTGAAGTCACCGGTGGCCTCAGAAATCTTCCTGGCGGTGGCCTTATCACAGGCCATCGTGTACATGATGTCCTTGATCAGGTCAACGTTGTCGGTTCCCTGAGCAGCGCAGATCCAAGTGCCGCCCCATGAGAAGCCCTGGGGTCCCTCGCAGAGAGCCCAGTCACCGCAGCTTCCGTTTCCGGCAACGGCGGGCTTAGCCTGATCGTCCTTTGCCCATCCGGCGAGACAGAAGTCGATGAACCAACCCGGTCCGAAGTATCCGAAGACCTTTCCGTTCTTTCCAGCACCAGCGGCGCTCTCATCAGACCACAGGTTGGCCTTGTTGTTGTACCCCTTGGTGGTGTACTCCTTGGTCTGCTGAATCCAGCGGCGAACCTGGGGATCGACGTTAATCTTGTTGCCCTTCACGAGGGGAGAGGTGATGTTGTCAGAGAAGACGCGGAAGTCATCATCAAAGCCAGAGAGCATGTAGTATCCGGCAGCCTTCATCTTGGCAGCGACGGCGTCGAACTTGTCCCAGCTGTTGAGCTGCTTCTGGACCTCTGCCGGATCATCGGTTCCAAGAACCTGCTTGGCGAATGAGCGGCGATAGATGAATCCAGCGGGGCAGGCCTGCCAAGAAACGCCCTTGAGCTTTCCCTTAGCCTTTCCGGTCGTACCGGTCATGATGTCCTTGGTGTACTTGTACTGCTGAGAGAGGTCAGCGTCGGTCAGTCCGATATCCTTCTTGACATCCAAGGTGTACTCGGTGTCAACATACTTGAGGGCATAGTCAGCCTCAACGAGGAAGATGTCGATCTTCTCATCGGCAGAAGCCTTGTCCTGAGCGAGCAGAGCCTCATCCAGCTTGTTCTGATAGGCATTGCCCTGGTTCGGGGTGATGACCCAGTTGACCTTCACATCCTTCGGCAGCTTGGCAGCATAGAAGTCGTTGAAGCGTGACTGGAACTCCTCGTTCCAGACATAGATGTTCAGGACCTTTCCAGCCGGAGCATTCTTCTTCGCCTTAGCCGCAACAGCCAGGGTGGTAACAGCACAAGCGACTGCCGCAACGGCAATCAGTGTCTTTTTCATGTTTTCCTCCTAATAAATGCGAAAACAATTGATTATTTTATGCCCAACGCACTACAACGTTGTAGCATACTTTCATTATAAACCCTCTTTCCCATTTGTCAACAATTATTTTTCAAAAACTTGAGATTTTTTAGCCTCCTTATCATCATACGTCAGCATCCAAATTCAAAAGCGCTTTTGAAAACAGCTGGGAAGTTCCAAAAGCACGCGGCAGGAATTGCCCCGGCTCCTGAAACAGGTCAGTCTCCATCCATCTATACTTCATAACACCGCGTTCAGGCCAAGGTTACAACGCTCTCGCCTTCGACAAGGCGGCCGGAAACCTTTATGGACGTGGGGGAATAGCTGTCGGGATACTCTATATTGGAAAGGAGCTGGGCCACGAGCTGCCGCCCTATCTCCGGGCTGTTCTGCTCCCAGGTGGCCAGCCGGGGCGTGATGATCTTGGACAGGAAGATGCCGTCATAGCCCGCTATGCTTATGTCCTTGCCCGGCGTCATGCCGTTCTGCACGAGCGCGTCCATGCCGCCAAGGGCGGAAAAATCGTCCGGGTAGATTATGCAGGTAGGCCGGTCGGCCAGCTTGAGCAGGTCCAGCGTCGCCTGCCGTGTGGTCTCCGGCAGGTGGTAGGTCGCCCCGATGACGTACTCCTTGGGAACCTCCACCCCGTGCTTCTTCATCATCGAACGGAAGACGGCCAGCCTCATCCGGGTCACGTCCGTGGCCTCCCCGTGGACAAACGCGATCTTCCGGTGCCCCTTCCCCAGGATGAACTCCATCAGGGAACGGAAACCGTCGCTGTTGTCGCTCATCACCGAAGGATGCGCGTTCTTCAGGTCCCTGTCCAGCGTGCAGACCGGGATGCCGCTCTCCAGCAGCTCCTTCACGTCCGCCCGACGGAACGAGGAATTCACGATTATAATGCCGTCACAGCCCCGGTACTTGGCCTGGGCCAGGTAGCTCCGCTTGCCGAGATTGCTGAGGAACGTGATGTCGTAGCCGGCCCGGTTCGCGCTCTCGTTGATAGAGTCGAAGATCCGTGCGAAATACTGGTGCTGCAGGCCGGACCCGGTGATGTCCTCAAAGATGACCCCTATGTCGTATGAGCGGTTGGTGCGGAGCGCGATGGCCGCGGCGTTGGGATGGTAGCCCAGCTCCATCGCCTTCTTGTTCACCGCGTCTATCGTCTTCTGGCTTATCTCGGGACTGTTCTTCAGGGCCTTGCTGACGGTCGAAAAAGAGACGTCGCAGGCCCGGGCAATGTCCTTCAATGTGACAGGCATAAAAAGCCCCTCCTTACTCTATAAACTATAAAGCCTAGAGGGGAATTTTGCAAACGAATTCTGCAATTTTACGCAAACGTTTTCGTAAAAGTAGTTCGCGGGGACCGGCAGGCCCCAAAGTCCGTGGCAACATCGTCACCGCGGACCTCTGGAATCAGTCAGCCAGGCAGCCGTCGAGCCCCTTTGCTATCGCGTCCCGGTCCAGCTTCTGGCCAATCACGCAGAGCTTTATCATGCGGTCGCCCACCTTTTCATCCCATTCATCGAGGATCCGGGGGTTCTCCCGGAGGATCTGCTCGCGCTCCGCCTTGGGGGTCGCCGCAATCCACTGGCCGGAATAGCCCGCCTGGATCTGCCGGCCCGAGGTCTCGAAGACCCAGGCCATCTCAGGTTCGTCGGCAAACCACATGAGCCCCTTGCAGCGGATTATGTTCTTAGGCCAGCTGTTGCAGAACTCGTCGAGCTTCTGCCGGTCAAAGGGCCTGCGGCGGAAGTAGATCATCGTGCCGATGCCGTACTCGTCCTCGCTCTCGCCCTCGTGCCGGTGCTCATGGTGGTGGTGGTGATGCTCATGGTCATCATCATCGTCGTCGTCATGCTCCCCATGATGATGATGCTCGTGCTCATGCTCGTGGTGCTCGTGGTCATCGTCGTCATCGTCGTGGCCGTCTTCCTCGGACTCCTCAAGCTTCTTGCACCAGCCCGCGCTGGAATACACGGCCTCAAAGTCAAAGCTTCCCGTGGCGAGCACCTCGCCAACGTCAACCTTGCCGTGGTCGGTCTCGATGATCTTCACGTTCGGATGCAGGGCGTTGATGACGGCACGGACCTTCTTGAACTCGTCCTCCGTGACCAGATCCTTCTTGTTTATCACGAGGGTGGAACAGAACTCAATCTGCTGGACCAGCAGGGACTCGATGTCCTCCTCGTCCTTCTCCTTGAGCAGGGCGTCCCCGCCGGCAAACTCATCGACGAGCCGCTTCGCGTCCACCACGCCGACCACGTTGTCCAGCTTGCCGTTCTGTATCGTCTCCAGCTCCTGCGCGATGGGCATGGGCTCGCAGACCCCGCTCGCCTCGATCATGATGTAGTCGTACTTGCCGCCCTTTATCAGGTTCTCTATGTTCTGCGCCAGCTGGGTCTTGAGCGTGCAGCAGATGCAGCCGTTGGTCAGCGGGACGATGCTGCTGGTGTCGGTGATCTTGGCCCCGTCGGCAATCAGCTTCGCGTCAACGTTGACCTCGCCGATGTCGTTCACGATGACCGCGACCTTGTAGCCCTGCTGGTTGTTCAGCACATTGTTCAGGAGCGTCGTCTTGCCCGCCCCCAGGTATCCGCACAAAAGCGTCATTGGTGTAAGCTTTCTAGCCATAGTCTTCTTTATAACCTCCCGGATAATATAGTGAATTTCCCATGAAAAAGGAAAGGAGTCCCTTCCAAAGAGCTGAGGCAGTTTCAAAAGTGGCCGACTTTTGAAACTGGCTCGGCTACTTCTCCTTGTGGCGCCTGTCCAGCTCGTCGTACACGTCCTGCCAGCTCACGCCCTCCTTGTACATCAGGACGCTCACGAAGTAGAGCAGGTCGGCGGCCTCCCAGACGACTTCCTCGCGGCCCTCGGCCTCGGTCAGCTCCTCCGCCTCCTCCATCACCTTCTCGCGCACCCGCTTGTCGTTGAGCGTCGCGGTATAGCTGCCCGGCTTGGGGTTGGCAAAGCGGTCGGAAATCGTCCCGAACAGGCGCTCCATGCTGCTCGCCTCGTCCGCCTCGCTCGTAAAGCAGTTCCAGCTGCCCGTATGGCAGACCCCTCCGACGGGCACGGCGGTCGCAAGGATCGTGTCGCGGTCGCAGTCGGCGCGGACCTTGACGAGGTTCAGGAAGTGCTCGCTGGTCTCGCCCTTGGTCCAGAGGCGGCCCTTCGTGCGGCTAAAGAACGTGAGCTTTCCCGTGTCGAATGTCTTGCGCAGGGCCTCCTCGTTGGCGAAGCCGAGCATGAGCACCTCGCGGGCCGGGCTCTGCACGATGACCGGGACCAGGCCGCCCGCCTTCTCCCAGTTGACGCAGGAGACAAAGCAGTCGTCCAGCTTCACCTTGCCGGTGTACAGGGCCATGCCCAGCTGCACGTCGCAGCCGAGCTTCTCCAGGGCGGCGACCTCCTCCACGGAGCTGACGCCTCCCGCGGCGACCACCCGGCAGCCGACGGCCCCGCGCAGGGACTTCACCATCTCCATGTCGGTGCCGCCCATGCAGCCTTCCTTCTCCACGCAGGTGAACAGCAGCTCGGAGCAGTACTTCTCCGCCTCCTTGGCCCCCTCGATGAGCGAGACGGGCAGCGACTCCGTCCAGCCCTTGACGGCGATCTTGCCGTTTATCGCATCCACCGAGATGATGATCCGCTGCTTCCCGATTGCGGCGGCAAGCTCCTCAAGGAAGGCCACGTTCAGGGGGGACTCGCCCTCCTTGCGGTCTGCGTTCCAGGCGGCGGAACCGACGATGACCTTCTCCGCCCCGAGCGACACCAGCTCCTTGGCCCGCTTGACGGTGCGCACGCCGCCGCCGGTGCGGACGTTGCCCTTGCGGAGGAGGGACTTGAGCAGGGGGGTGTTCACCGTGTTGCCCTTCGCGTCCACGTGCCCCATCGCGGCATCCAGATCTATGACGGCGACCTCGCCGTAGCGGTCAAATTCCTGTATCAGTTTGTCAGCGTCGTCGCGCTGCAGCACCAAGTCCTTTCCGTTCTTAAGCTGGACGACGTGGCCGTCCT
>CAMJAJ010000012.1 GCA_946403565.1 uncultured Treponema sp.
TGCAGTACAAGCTGATGGAATTCCTCCAGTCCAGCCAGAACCAGAGCGCGTCGGCAGCTGACGCGAACGCGATGGCGGTTGCCGCCGCATCGGGAAGTGCCGGTGCGATGGTTACGCCGATAAGCATCCGCTCGTCCATCACGATGATTGCGACCCTGCCGATTCTGGTCGTGTACCCCTTCCTGCAGAAGTACTTCATCGTCGGTATGACGGTCGGTGGTGTCAAGGAGTAGGAAGGTGCCTGTTTCAAAGGCCGCTTGCTTTTGAAACTGAATTGCATTTTTTTGAGGGTGGCGTGCGGACAGCCTCCAGAGCCGTGCGCCGCCCTCTTTTTTTTGCTTGCCAAAGTCCTGTCATTTCGCTATAATTATGCAGAAATATCGAGAAGGAGTGCATAAAAATGCAGTTTATAGATGGAGGGGTCACTGCCCCTCTCGGCTTTACGGCGAATGGAGTCCTATGCGGCATCAAGGCCGGCAGGACGAAGAACGATGTTGCGCTCGTATACAGCGAGCGGCCCTGTACTGCGGCGGCCATGTTTACCCAGAACAGGGTGAAGGCGGAAAGCGTCAAGCTGACCCAGCGGCATGTGGCCGACGGCAAGGCCCAGGCGATGATTGCGAACTCTGGCAACGCCAACGCCTGCACCGGCGAGCAGGGGGCAAAGGCTGCGTTCCGCATGGCCCAGGCCGCCGCCGCTGCGCTGAAGATTGCCCCTGAGGATGTGATCGTCTGCTCGACCGGCGTCATAGGCCAGCAGCTGCCCGTTGAAAAGATAGAGGCCGCCGTTCCGAAGCTTGCGGCGGGACTTTCCAAGGAGGGCCATGCTGAGGCCCGCACCGCCATAATGACCACCGACACGCACTACAAGGAGTGCGCCGTGGAGTGCGAGATAGGCGGAAAGAAGGTCCGCATCGGCGCGATGTGCAAGGGCAGCGGCATGATCCACATCAACCTGGGAACCATGCTTGCCTTCGTCACGAGCGACTGCGCCATTTCTGCGGCCATGCTGGACCGGGCGTTGCGGCAGAGCGTCGCAGGAACCTACAACTGCGTCTCGGTTGACGGCGACACCAGCACGAACGACACGCTTACGATAATTGCCAACGGCATGGCGGAAAACCCGGAGATTACGGGGGAGGGAAAGGACTTTGACGAATTCCTTGCCGCCCTGAACGCGCTGAACACCGAGATGGCAAAGAAGATTGCGGGAGACGGCGAGGGGGCGACCCGCCTCATCGAGTGCAGGGTCAGCGGGGCCAAGGATGTGCAGACCGCCCGCGTCCTTGCGAAGAGCGTCATTTCTTCCAGCCTGGTCAAGGCCGCCATATTCGGCAAGGACGCCAACTTCGGCCGCTTCCTGTGCGCCATGGGATACTCCGGTGCGGAATTTGACCCGGACAAGGTCACCATCAGCTACCGGAGCCATGCGGGGGCACAGCGCCACGGTGCGACGGACTTCATCGGCGACAACAGCGGCGCAGGGAAGGAGGTCATGGTCTTTGAGAACGGCGTTCCGCTGGATTTTGACGAGGCCAAGGCCCTTGAGGTCCTGGGCGAGGACGAGGTTATCGTTGACGTGCGCTGCGGTGATGGCAGTGCCTCCGGTACCGCCTGGGGCTGCGACTTGACCTACGACTACGTGAAGATAAATGGAGATTACCGGACCTGACGGTTCGATGATCGCAAGGCAAGCCGCTAGGCAACTAGGCAACGAAAAGGATGGACGGTATGGATGAGAAGGAAATAGACCCGCGCTTGGACAATGCGCAGTGGGCAGACGTGCTCGTGCAGGCCCTGCCGTATTTCAGGCACTGGTGCGGCAAGGTCGTCGTGGTCAAGTACGGCGGCAACGCCATGCTGAACGAGGAGCTCAAGGAAGACGTGATGGAGGATATCGTGCTGCTCAGCACGATTGGAATCCATGTCGTGCTGGTCCACGGGGGCGGCCCCGAGATCAACCACATGCTGGAGCGTGTGGGCAAGGAGAGCAAGTTCATAAACGGCCTGCGCTATACGGACGGCGAGACGATGGAGATCGTCCAGATGGTGCTGACCGGCAAGCTCAACAAGGACATCGTGGGCCTGCTCCTGCAGAAGGGCGGCAAGGCCGTGGGCCTGAGCGGTGTGGACTCCGGCCTGCTCCGCGCCAAGAAGGTGGAGAAGGGCGGTGCGGACCTGGGCCTTGTCGGTGAGGTGACGGAGGTGAACCCGGAGATCCTCCGCTCCCTCATACAGCAGGGCTTCATCCCCGTCGTGTCCACCGTGGCGATCGGGGAGTCCGGCGACATGAACCGCTACAACATCAATGCCGACACTGCCGCCGCCAAGATTGCCGTGGCCCTGGGGGCGGAGAAGTTTGTCCAGCTCACCAACGTGCCGGGTGTGCTCCGCGACGTGAACGACCCCTCGTCCCTGGTGCAGCGCATCCTTGTCTCCGACGTGAACAAGTTCATCGAGGACGGCACCATTGCGGGCGGCATGATTCCCAAGATTGAGTGCTGTGTCCTTGCCCGCGAGGGCGGGGTACCCCGTACCCATATCATCGATGGCCGCGTTCCCCATTCCCTGCTGATCGAGATGTTCAGCGACCGCGGAATCGGAACGATGATTTATTAGTGGGGGGCCTCGAAAAACTTCAGATTTTCGAGCTGCCTGTTCTAGCCCTTGCAGCATTTGGAGGTATGTATGGATACGCCTGTCGTTAACAATTATGGCTCGTTCGATGTGGTTTTCAAGAGCGGGAAAGGTTCGGTCCTGAAGGACGTGAACGGGAAGAAGTATATCGACTTCCTTTCAGGAATCGCCGTCAACTGCCTGGGCCACGGCTACAAGCCGCTCGTCAAGGCCATCTCCAAGCAGTCCAAGAAGATGATTCACGTCTGCAACTACTTTTTCAGCGACGTGGGAATTTCCTATGCCAGGTCCCTTCTGGATGCGACCGGCTTTGACGGGGTGTTCTTCGGAAACTCCGGGGCCGAAGCCAACGAGGCTGCGATCAAGCTTGCCCGCAAGTACGGACAGATGGAAGGCGGGGACTCCAAGAAGACCATCGTCACGCTGGAGCGCTCCTTCCATGGAAGGACCCTCGCCACGCTCAAGGCGACCGGCCAGGAGAAGTTCCATCCGTCGTCATTCGCTCCCTATCCTGCCGGTTTCAAGACGATACGGGCCAACGATTTCGAAAGCCTAGAAGGGGCCTTTGACGGCAGCACCGCCGCCCTTATGGTGGAATGCGTGCAGGGGGAGGGCGGTGTCATTCCGCTCGACCCCGCGTGGGTCCAGGCCGCCGCCAAGGCAGCCAGGTCCGTGGGTGCGATCGTCATTGCGGACGAGGTCCAGACCGGTATGGGGCGGACGGGAAGCCTGCTCGCCAGCGAGCAGCTGCAGTTCAATCCCGACGTCGTGACTCTGGCCAAGGGAATTGCCGGCGGTGTCCCGATGGGGGCCTGCATTTTCCGGGGAAAGGCAGCCAAGGTCTTTCAGGCGGGGGACCACCAGTCCACGTTCGGCGGCAACCCGCTTGCCCTCGCCGCGGCCCGGGTGGTGCTCAAGAAACTCACCTCGCCGGATTTCCTCGTGAAGGTTACGGAGAAGGGCGAGTACATGCGCAACACCGTGAACGGTTGGAAGCTCCCCTGCATCAAGGATGTCCGGGGCCTCGGCCTGATGACCGGCATCCAGATCGAAGGGAACCCCACCGAGGTGGAGAAGGCCTGCCTGGAGCGGGGCCTGCTCTTTTCCACGGCGGGCGAGCATACCCTGCGGCTTGTTCCTCCGCTGAACATCCCCAAGAAGCACATTGACGAGGGGCTTGAAATCCTGCGCTCGGTCCTTGCAAAATAGCCGTCGCTTCACTATGATTGACTAATGCAGAAGCGCATTGTCATTGTCGTATTCATCATTGTCGCCGCGGCCATCGTCCTGCTTGCCTTGAACCGGAGCTATTTCAAGGGCGAGCAGCAGGACGTGGTGCGGGCCAAGCTCGTCGTCCCCAGCACCGAGGGGGAAAGCGAGGAGGGCCAGACCGACGGCTCCATGGCCACCGGCGGCACGATCCTTACGTCCTTCATAAACCTGAACCTCGACGAGACCCTCATCGATGTCGTAAGCTCGGACTTCACGGGCGACGGATTTGAAGACCAGGTCAGCGTGGTCAGGAAGGCGAGCGTTCCCAACCTTCAGCTTGTCGTGGGAATTTACAATCCCAAGACCGAGGCCTATGAGCGGGTGGTGGACATAGCGACCCAGGTGGAACAGGTCAAGACCTTCTCCTGCTATGGCCTCGACCTGACGGGACGGAACAGGCCCGCCTTGGTGTACCAGGGATTCGATTCCGCGGGCAATTCATCCCTCCGGGCCTATTTCATTAGCTATGACGAGAAGGCCGGTTTCTACCGGCTGCAGCTCATAGCGGACTTGAAGAGCAACGGGGCCATCTACCTGCAGCAGGAGGACGAGGCTGATTATGCGGGGGCGGGAAGCCCTCCCTACGTCATCATGGTCTATTCATCCGAGCTGTCCAGGCCCGAAAGCTCCGACCAGATACAGACCCTTTGGAGCTGGAGCGAAAGGGAGCAGAAGTACGTCCAGACCGGCCAGAACAGGATAAAAGGAAGCAGCATCAAGAAGGGCGAGCTTGCAAAGATCCAGGACGGAACGGTGAAGACCTTTGCGGACTACCTGGGCGGTCTCTGGTACAGGACCGAGGCAAACGGTAGCGGGGTCCGCTACGTGTTCTTTGACTATGAGGCGGGGCAGATAGTCTTCCTGCGGGGGGATGAGGAGGAGGCCTACAACTGGCAGAGCAGCGCGCTGCACTATCGGGGTATGTACATCTCTACCACGAATTACGAGATCGAGACCTTGAAGCGGAGCGTGAACGTAAGCCTCGTGGACCTGGAGCAGATATCGCTCCTGGTCAATGACGACGTGAGCATGGTCATAAAGGAGGACAACGCCTGGAACGGCGACTACAAGAAGATGAAGTTCTCGGATTTCTACAGCGAGAGCATCTCGTCTTCCGCCCTCAAGAGCTCCTACATCTACAACCTGGAGTCCGGCTCCCAGTGGCGCATGGGCGACGGAAGCACCGTGACGTTCTCGGACGGCTCCTACAGGTCGGTCAGCGGAGATAAGGTCTATTCAGGAAACTACATAGCCATGCAGATCGGCGGTGACAACTTCATCCAGTTCAGGGCCGACAGGAAGGCCGCCGGCTCGGCCCCTGCATCGGACCTGCTGTTCGACGGATGCTATCTGGCGAGCTATCCGCCTGCGGCTGATGACGGCAGCCAGATAGATGAGGACAGGATAATCCTCCAGCCCTATACCGTCCAGCTGTATGACTCCTATCCTTCCTCCGGCCATCCCGTCATATTGACGCGGGATAAGGATTCCTCCCGCTAGGCCTGCGCTGGAATTGAAAAGGGGGCGGTCACCGCCCCCTTTTTTATATTCATTACATCCTAGTATTCGAAATCCTAGTACTTGAAATCCTAGTACTCGAAATCCTAGTACTCGAAATCCTAGTACTCGTCGGCCTTCGAGCTCTTGAAGTATGAGCTTGAGCCGCTGCGCTGGGTTGCCGTGTGGACTCCTGCGCGTGCGTTGGAGAAGCCGAAGCCACGGTCTCCGCCCCTGCCGCCGAAGCGGTCATGGTCTCCGCCGTGCCGGTAGCCCCGGTCGCGTCCGAAGCCGCGGTCCCGGCCGAATCCCCGGTCGTGCCCGAAGCCGCCGCGGTCCCTGCCGAAGCCACGGTCCCTGCCGCGTCCGCCCCGTGCCCCGCTGCGTCCCGCCTTCACGTCCTCATGGATGTGGGGAATCATGCTGTCGGAGGCGGAAAGCTCTATGGCCCGCTGTGCGGCCGCCGTCGGTATGCTGAGCAGGCAGAATTTTTCCGCCATGTCTATGTTGTCCACATCGCTGTTCTTGATGCCCACCAGGTCCGCGATGTAGTTTGCGACCTTCTTGGGATTGTATCCGTCAATCCAGCCCAGCTGCACGAAGAGCCGGGTCTGGCCGGAGGCTCCGCCCCGCTCGCTCCGTTCTCCGCGCTCGCCCTTGCGTCCCTTGTCCTGGGAGGTCGCACTGGCGATCTTTCCGTAGCGTTTTACGCTCAGCGAGCTTCCGTAGGTCGCTGAAAGCAAGGACGCGAGGACTTCCTGCGGGTTCTGGCCGGCGCACAGCTCCTCGGCAAGCTTGTCGAATACGGGGTCCCCCTTCCTGAGCGTGCTTTCCTGCGCCGTTGCCTCGTCCATGCTGTCGGGCGCTGCTGCTTCATTCTCATCCAGCCTGATGTTCAGTCCGAGCTTTTCGCGGACTTCCTTGAAGAGCCGCTGCCGCTTGGCCTCGACGACTTCCTCGACGGAAGGAATCTTTCCCTCGAGCATCTCGCCCTTCGCGCTCTTCTTGACCGCGCTCTTGAGGTACTGGAGCTTCCTCCTGGATTCCTCGGGGCGGACGAAGGTGACCGCCATTCCTGCGGCGCCGGCGCGTCCGGTGCGGCCAATGCGGTGCACGTAGGTAGGCCCGTCAAAGGGCAGGTCGTAGTTCACGACGTGGGTCAGGCCGTTTATGTCGATTCCGCGGGCCGCCACGTCCGTGGCGACGAGTATACGTGTCTTCTTTATGCGGAAACGGGCGAGGATTTTCTCGCGCTGTCCCTGGGGTATGTCGCCGTGCAGGGCCGCCACCTCGTAGCCCCGCTCGTCAAGTGCCTTGCAGACCATGTCCGCGTCGGTCTTGCGCTGTACGAACACCAGTCCGTAGAAGTCGGGGGATATGTCGATCAGGCGGACCAGGGCTTCGACCTTCTCGCTTTCGCGCAGGACCCAGTAACGCTGGTCAATCAGCAGGGGCTCCTCTTCGTGGCCTTCTTCCTCGACAATCTCGTAGTCGCCCATGAACTTCTCGGCGATTTTCAGGATGGGCTTGGGAACCGTCGCGCTGAAAAGCAGGACGCGGCATTCGGGATTGGCCTCGACGAAGATGTTCTCTATGTCGTCCACAAAGCCCATGTCGAGCATCTCGTCACCCTCGTCGAGGATGAAGTACTGGATCCGGTCAATCTGTAGCACGCCCCTGTCCATCAGGTCCTGCACACGGCCGGGAGTTCCCACGACGATCTCCACGCCTTTCTTCAGGGCACGGATCTGCTCGCCCATCGAGGCTCCGCCGTACACGACCGCCGTGCGGGGGTACTTGCCCGGAGTAAACGAGGCCATCTCGGTGCATGTCTGCATGGCAAGCTCGCGGGTCGGCTCAAGGATTATCGCCTGCACGTGGTCGCTGCCGCTCCTGAGCTGCTGGACGATCGGGAGTCCGAATGCGGCCGTCTTTCCCGTTCCGGTCCTGGCGCGGGCTATGACGTTCGCGTCTCCGTTCAGGAGGCGGGGGATGGCGAGCACCTGGATGGGGGAGGGGGTCACGAAACCCTTGCGCCGTATGGCCTCCAGGGTCATCTCGTCAAGTCCGAGGTCGGCGAAGGAGATGCCTTCCTCTTCCTTCTGTTCCGCTTCGGCGGCCACATCGTCATCTTCGGCCATGGCCGGGGACTCCGGAATCGGCTCCTGGCTGTCCGTCACATTGATTTCTGTCGCGTGCGACAGCTCGACCGCTGCCTCCGGCAGCGCGTTTGCTGAGGGCTCAGCATTGAGAGAAATGTCTTCCATTATGTTTCCCTTGCGTGGTGTTCACGCCCACATGAAAGTCAAGGTACCGCATAACGAAAAAACTAACTCGATTGTTAAAAGGATTTTCCCCTATACCCGTGCGGCAACAGACTCGCATGTAAAAATATGATTTACCTGCATACTTTAACGTTTTTTACATTTTGTTGCAAGGGCTTGCAGGGGAAAACTTGAAAAATGCTATCGGATATTGACGACGAGCGCGCCAGATTTGGCGTCCCGCTGCTCGGGGATCCGTTCCGGGTCCACTTCGAGCAGGTCTCCGGACAGCAGCTCGCTGTCGGTCACCGCAAGCAGGAGGCCGAGCGGGGAGCACGCGTAGTAGCCCGTCCTGCCGCCCGGAAGCCGTATGGGGTCGCTGGTCACCCGGAAGACGAGCTTGCCTTCTCCGCCTGCGTCCTCCACTGGCCCTTCCTCCTCCTCCTTCCAGATCTTTTCCAAGGCGAGGAAGGAGAGGACGGCCCGCTCCTTGGGGATGTAGATGCTGCGCGAGAAGCGCCGCAGGCTTTCGGGTGCGTCCTCGGTGCTGAAGGCGAAGTTGCACCACTTGCCGCCACGCTTCCCTTCCATCGGGCAGGTCCCGTAATGGGGGCAGGGGGCGGCGGGGTAGAAGTGCCGCTTCATGAACGCGTCCCTCAGGCAGCTTATCAGGCGGCCGCAGGAGGGGACTCCCGGCTCGCTGATGAACACGCGGGCATTGTCGTTCTTCTTCTCGACGTACTTCAGGATTTCCGTGCAGTATTTCTTTGCCAGGAAGTCCGGCGGCTGCCCCCGGTCGCTTTCCTGGACCTGCATCAGCTCATTGAACAGGTTCGCGCTGAACACGATGTCCGCTTTCTGTTTGATCTGCATGTCGCCCAGCGAGGAACAGACGCGGACTATTTTCCACGCCTCGCATTTCAGGGAGGCGGCGACCGCCAGGAAGATGTTCTCCCCGGCCTGCAGCGCCTGGGAGGACAGGTCCATGCAGTAGAAGGTGAGCTTTTTCCCACGGAGCTCGGGCCTGGCCAGGAAGAGCGCGATGGGGACGGTGAGCGGGCCGGATCCTATGTCCAGGCACACCGAATCATCGCCTACGTTGAAGAAGGATTGGGGCAGGTTTGCGAACACGCGGGACAGGCGGACGATGTTCCACCAGAGGTAATAGTGTATGTACGCGCTCAGTGCGGTCGTCTCGTTCATGTAGCCCATGCGGCGGTCCTCCCGCTCGTCGGTAAGCTCATGGCTCAAGGACCGTATCTGTCCGGGGAGCAGGGCCCGCTGCTTGGAGGTGAGGGGGTATACGGAGCTGACGATTTTTTCAAAGTCGCCGATGGCCTTGACCGCCAGGTCGTCGAGCGTGGAGTTGGCGAACAGGTTTCCCCGGTCTGTCGCAAGCAGGGCCTCGTCCGTGTGCCTGCCGGTCCTCGGTGCGCGCTCCTCCCGGTCGGGGCGGCCTTTTGCGGCCTTGCGGGGTGCTTTCCTCCGGGGCTCCTCGTCCCCGTCCGCTTCCTCGGCTCCTGCCATCCGTTCCCACTCGCGCCGGGCCTTGCGATCCTGCTTGCCCTGCAGCTTCCGCTTCTTGTCTTCAAGGGTCATGCCCTTTTTCTTTTCCCACCACTTGAGCTCTATGCTGCCGGACGTGCGTGTGTTCGTGCTTTCATTCCTCTTCTTTTTCATAACTTCCCTTCTCATTTTGTCTTCTCAGCGAAAGGTACAGGCTGCCGAGCTGCTCCCGTATTTCCCTCAGGACCGCCAGCGCATCCGCGTTGGAGATCACCGTCCCTGCGTCGGAAACGATTACCGCCGCGGCCTCCTCCTCGGACATGCCCTTCTCATAGACCAGGTGCTTCATCCTGGCTATGGTCTCCATGTCCCGGTCGCCATAGGAGCGTCTGCCCTGATAGTCCTTCTCCGGGGAGAATATGGGCAGCTTGCTTTCCCATCGGCGCAGGACATGCCGCTTCAGGCCGGAAATCCGCTCGACATCGCTAATCAGGTATCTTCCCATTGACTTCCGCCCGGTTCTCCCATTTCTGACGGCTCGCCTTCATCTCCAGCTGGACGGGAATCTGGTCAAACCCCAGGTCCGCCCGGATCCTGTTTTTGAGGTAGGAGACGTAGCTCGCAGGAACGTTGTCCGGTCTGGTCGCGAAGATAAGGAATTTGACGGGGTTCGTTCCCGTCTGGGTCATGTAGCGGATCTTGAAGTGGATTGCTTTCGTTGCGGGCGGGGGGTATTTTGCAAGCCAGTCCTTGAGCGCCGCATTCAGGACGGCGGTATCCACCTTGCGGGTCAGCTGTCCGTACAGGGTGAGCGCGGTGTCCATGAGCCGCTTGATTCCGTCGGCATTCTTCGCACTCAGCTCCACGATGGGGGCCCAGTTCATCTGGCCGAACATATCCCGGAAGTACTCCTCCACCTCGCGCCGTGCCTTGTTGCTCTTGTCCTCCACGAGGTCCCATTTGTTCAGCGCGAAGATGACACCCCGTCCCTGCTGGTAGGCCAGCTGGGTAATCTTCTTGTCCTGCTCGGAAAGGCCTTCCGTCGCGTCCAGCATGATGAAGGCTATGTCGCAGGAGTCCAGGCTCTTGATGGCGCGGGTCACCGAATAGTATTCGATGTTCTCTTCGACCTTGCTCTTGCGCCGGATTCCCGCGGTGTCCAGTATCTCTATGTCCCTGCCGTTGTAGCGGAAGCTGCCTTCCACGACGTCCCGGGTGGTTCCTGCGTAGTCGCTGACAATGGAGGCTTCGGTGTGGGTCAGCACGTTGCTGAGCGTGGACTTGCCGGTGTTCGGCTTTCCGAGTATCGCGATGCGGATGGCCCGATCCTGGTCCTCGTCCTGCGCCGGCGCTTCGGTCACCCTGGAGAAGTCCAGGCCTTCCACCATCGCCTTGGCAAGGTCCTTCAGGCCGTCGCCATGCGTCGCGGAAATGAGGAGCAGCTCCTTGAAGCCGAACCTGGCGTACTCGTAGGCCAAGGCCTCGTTCCTGCGTCCCTCGGTCTTGTTGACCGCCGCGATGAGCTTGTTCCAGTGGGGGCGCATCTGGAGGATGAGCTCCTCGTCCTCCGCCGTCATCTCCTTTGCGTCCAGCAGGAGGAGGATGCGGTCGGCCTTCTGTATCATTTTGACCGTCTTAGCCACGACGAGGTCGTCCATCTCGCTTTCCCGGCTCGTGAGGTCACGGGTCAGCTTGTAGCCGCCCGTGTCCATCAGGTGGACCGGCTTGCCGCCTATGAAGCAGCTTCCTTCCACCGGGTCCCGGGTCACGCCCGGCGTGGGGTCGGTTATGGCCTTGCGGCTGTGCGTCAGGGCATTGAACAGCGTGGACTTGCCCACGTTGGGCCGTCCCGCGATGACGATAAGGGGGAGGTTGTAGTAGGTCTTGTTCTCGTCAAACCGTGCCCCATCTTCATCGTCGGGCTTGGACAGGGGCTCCGCCTGTCCATCTTTGCCGCCCGCAGCCAGTTCGTTTTCCTGCTCGGGAAGCTTGACGGGCTTTGGCTTGGAGAAGTCTGGCTTTTGCTTTTTCTTCTTCATGGTCAAGGAGTCATTCTACACGGAATGGCCCTGATGGTCAATGTAAGGAAGGCAGTTTCCGTCTGCGTCTAGGCCTGTCGTCGAGCCCTTGACACAAACAGTGCATTCTTGTAGAATACGTGACACTCTCGTACATAGAACGATAATTTTAGGTAGGTAAACGATATGTCTAGAACTTGCGACCTTTGTGGCAAACACACCTCTTTTGGAAACACCGTCAGCAAATCATACAACCACGTCCGCAGGGCATGGAAGCCGAACCTCTTGAAGATTAAGACCGAGGTCGGTGGCCGCACCGTCACCCTCCGCATCTGTACCCAGTGCCTCAAGAGCGACTTCGTGACGAAGAAGATCAACGTCCACCCGGCCAACAAGCCCGTGGAGACTTCCGCCGAGGCTAAGTAAGCCTCTGCTGCGTTAGATTCATTTCCTCAAGGGTTAATCCTGCCCGCCGTCCTTGTGCCGGCGGGTAGTTTTTTTGGGAACCTCGAAAAACTTCAGTTTTTCGAGGTAACGCTGAAAATGCGATGTCGTAAGTCGCGCTATTATAGCGACTTACGACTCGGCGGCA
>CAMJAJ010000013.1 GCA_946403565.1 uncultured Treponema sp.
CGGTGTTGCAGTCCGAAAGCAGGCTATAGCACCTGTCCTTGATCTTCTTCTCCTCGTTCTTGTCCTTGCAGCGGAAGACCAGATACGGAACCGACTCCACCAGTTTCTTCTCTGTTATCACATCAAGGGCCTCGAGGCGGACCTTGTACGAGGAGTCACGGAGGGCCTGGATAAGGATGCCGTTTGCCTTCTCATCGCTGAAGTTGGCAAGTCCCTTGATGACGTAGCAGCGGAGGTTTGCATCACCAGACTCAAAGAGGTCCACGAGGGCATCCTCCGCCCCCTCGCCCTGCATCGCGCCGATGGCCTCTGCGGCATACATCCGGCAGAACTGGTCCTCGTCCTCGTTCTCCGCTATCTCAAGCAGCTTGTCGTATGTGGAGGCGGCCTTGAGCTTGCCCAGCACCTTCACGAGGGCCTGCTTCTGGGCCGTCGTGAGGTCGTCCCGGTCCAGGTACTCGGCGACGAACGCCCCCTCCTCTTCTCCGCCTACCTCGCCAAGGCAGGTGAGGGCCGCGGTAAAGTAGTTCTCGTCCTCTTTGTCAATGAGGTCCACGACTCCAGGCACCGCCGCGCTGCTCTTGACCGCTGCGCAGTAGGCGAAGCATGCTCCGACGATGGCAGCCTTGGTCTCGTAGGGGTCATTGATGACCTCCACGGCGTAATCCTCAAGGCAGGGATCCTCCATCTTGGTGAAATATTCCAGCACCTTCTGTTTGACCGAGGGAACCTTGGTCTCCAGGAAGAGGTCGTAGGCGGCATCGACAAAACGGGGGTCCTCCTCGCTTATCATGACGGAAAGCGAGTCCAGGATCTGCCCCTCCAGCCCGTACTTGAAGGTATCCAGGCTGTCATCCACGTACTTCTGCTCGGCATGCTCAGGGTTCTTGTCCAGGGCCGCCTGAATCTTCTCCTGCGAGGCAGCGGCCGGACGCTTCGCGTCGGGGTATAGTTTCTCCTTCTTCACATACGAAGGGGCCGCAGCCTCCTCGTATTGCTGCGCGGTTTGATCCGCAAGCGCCCCCTCCTGGGCAAAGCAAAGGCTATCCACGGCAAAAAGGGCTAAAACAGCCGCTGCAACAGTCTTCTTCATCAAGCCACCTCTTATAGATTTAACGGAATCATTTCACGCTTTAAACAGCCCCGCACGGAAATTGTTTCATTTGACTTTTTCCGAATTAAAGGGTATCATTAACCACATGCAGGACAGACAGCTTCTTGGATATGAAGATTTCCTCAGCTACTACGACAAGGTGCAGCTCATCCTGCAGAACCGGGGCAGGAACGGGCAGGAAACCCGCCTGTTTACCCAATACGTATCCCTCTGTTTCTCCTACATCCGGAGCCTCAGCCCCTATGAGCTGCAGTGCCTCTGCGATGCGCTGCCCGACATCGAGGAAAAGATCGAAATCATCTGCAACCTGTACGAGCGAATCAGGGTGGCGATAAACGAGGCCTTCCAGGAGGCTGCTCCGAAAGGCCCCTCGGTGTCCTGACAGGGACGCTGCACGTCCCCGTCGGCCATCTTACGCAAGCGCCGAAGTATCCAGCCGGTCAAAGCCCTCAACAAGCTTCCTTGCAACCGCAATCAGCTTCGCCAGGTCTCCCGTGCGGCCGCCCTCGATGTTGAGCGGCATCACGGGGTCGTGCAGGCTCAGCCGAAGGAGCATCCAGCCCTGCAGCTCGTCCGAACGGAATGAAATCCGCACGCCTTCATAGGACTCAGGCAGGTCGTATCCAGCCTTCACGGCCCGTGCCTTGAACTCCTCCAAGACCTTCTTGCCGTATGCCTTGAAATCCTCGCAATCTATCTTGAAGCGGAACTCACCCTCCTCCACCAGCGGCGGCAGCTTCTCAATCAGGCTGCCCAGCTTCCTGCCCTGGCGTGCGGCCTTGGCCAAGGCCACGATAAGCTCGACTGCCAGGAAGGCCCCGTCGTCCAGGTAATAGTTGTCCTTCAAGGCTCCGTGGCCGGAAGTCTCCATCGCAAGCGGAGAGATCGTGCCCGCCTCGTTCAGTTCCCGGCACTTGTCTATGACGTTCTTGTAGCCGCGCATGTAGCGCAGGTGGCGCAGGCCGAGCTCCTTCTCCAGGAACTCGGTCAGCCTGTCAGATGTGACGGAGTCCGTAACGATCGTGGAGCCGGGATAGGAAGGTGCGAGGATCGCGCTCACCAAGGCGATTATCGCGTCGCGGTTCACCTGTTCACCAGAGTCCAGCACCGCCGACATGCGGTCAACGTCCGTGTCGAAGATAAGGCCCAGGTCGGCCTTGGCAGCAAGCGTGGCCTCCTGTATGGACCGCATCGCCTCCCGGTTCTCCGGATTGGGGATGTGGTTGGGGAACATGCCGTCCGGCTCCAGGTAGCGGCTTCCTGCCGTTTCCGCACCGAGGGGGGTGAGGATCTGGCTGACGAAAAAACCTGCGTCCCCGTTTCCCGCATCGACGACAATCTTAAGGCCGGAGAGGGGCTTATCCCCCTCCTTGGCACCGAGTTTCTTGATGATTGCAGACCGCAGGTAGGCGGCATACAGGTCCAGCAGGTTGAAGCTATCGAAGGCGGCCCCAGTTTTTTCCGAAACGTCGAGCGAGGCTGCCGACTGCAGGATGGCGGCAATGTCGGACTTCTCAAGGCCTCCTTCCTTGTTGAAGAACTTGATTCCGTTCCGGTTGAACGGCAGGTGGCTTGCGGTCATCATCACCGAAGCGTCAAAGCTGGTCTCCGGCAGGACAATGGACATGAACATGGCGGGTGTGGTCGCAAGGCCGCAGTCCACGACCTTCACGCCCTCGGCGGCAAGGCCGGCACACACCGCAGCCTGCAGGGCCGGTCCTGAAACACGGGCATCCCGGCCCACGCCGACCTTGAGCCCGCTGGCCGGCTTTCCCAGGCCCTTGGCAAGGTAGAGCGCGAACGCACGGCCGATCTTAAAGCAGCGCTCCTCGGTGAGGTTTACGGCCTCCCCCTCCACTCCCGCGACAGCCACGCCGCGGATGTCGCTGCCGTTCTGCAGCTTGACGATATCACCGTCCATAAACAAACCCTCCGAAAATCAACGATTATCCTTACATGATACGTCAATTCAGGCGAAATAACAAGCCCAGGAACTCCAGCCCCGTCGCGCGGAAGCAGAAGGCATCCCCTTCCCTGGCCGTCGCATTATACAGGCGGTCCCCTTTGACGGGAAAACCCAGCCACGCCAGGTGGCAGCGCACCTGGTGGCGGTAGCCCCGCGTTATGCGGCAGTCCGCATGGGCCGTTCCCGACCCGTCCAAATCAAGGCGGACCTCCGTCCGGTACAGGCCGGGCGACGCCTTCTTCTCAGCCCCCCTGCCGGCCCCCTCCGAGACAGGACGGACTTCCCTTCCATGCGGCCCCCAGGGGCGGAAGCGGCTTTCAACGGAAAGGTCCAGGGGTGTTCCCTCGTGTGGCTTCAGCAGCCCTGTCGGGCCCTCCGCCGGCAGCTGCCCACCAGGCGGAATTCCTGGCACCGACCGCCATGCTTCCCTCTGAGGCGGAAAGCCCGGCGGAAGGAAACTGACCGCGTCGCATTCCGCGGAATAGCGCTTTACAAAGCGTCCCGCATCCTGCTCAGCAAGCATGCGGTCGTAGAAATCCTGGCTCGTCGCCAGCAGGAGCAGGCCGGAAGTCATCGTGTCCAGCCGGTGCAGGAGGCCGCCTTCCACAGGCTTCCGCCCCCGCACGTCGGCTATCTCCGGAAAGCGGGGCAGCAGCCTCGTGACCGCGCTGTCGTCCCCTTCCCGCAGGGGGGCGCTCGGAAGGCCGGAAGGCTTGTCCACGATAACGAACGGCTCTCCTCCGGCAGGCGCATGGATGATGGTGATTGACTCTTCCATCCCGTCCATCACTTTCCCTGCCCGTCCTTCGGAAGGATGGCCTTCTTGTACTTGGCGTGCAGGACCTTGAGCACCGAGCGGAAGCGGTCGGGGGTCCCGGACCTGAACTCCGTCGGCGTGTCCGCACCGGGAAGGCATATCTTGAGCCGGCGGGCATGGAGCATCAGCGTGGCGTGGAAAAAGATTCTGTCCTCCCGTCCATAGAGGGCATCACCCAGGACCGGACAGTTCAGGTAGCGCATGTGGACGCGGATCTGGTGGGTCCGCCCCGTGGCAAGGCGCAGCACCATCAAGGAGTACTCGCCGTAGCAGGCTATGCAGCGCCAGGCGGTCTCGGCGAGCTTGCCGTCGGGCCAGTCCAGGGGAACTGCCTTGAAGCGCTTCCGGTTCTTGGGGTCGCGGACAATCTTGGTCTGTAAGGTTCCCTGTCCACACCGGGGGCGGCCCTGGCAGATGGCAATGTACTCCTTGACCATCCGCCGGTGATGCCGGAACTGGCTGGCCAGCCACTCCTGGCTTTCCGCATCCTTGGCGGTTATAATGACGCCCGACGTGTCCTTATCCAGCCGATGGACGATGCCCGGACGGCGGGCAAGGAGGATTTCGGAGGCAGGGCCGTCCTTCTTCTGTTCAATCTTCTCCCGCCCCAGGTGGTACAGGAGGGCGTTCACCAAGGTCCCGCTCCAGTTCCCCGCGGCAGGATGGGTCACCATCCCCTGCGCCTTGTCGATGACGCAGACGCGGTCATCCTCGTAGATGATTTTCAGGGGGATGTCCTCGGGAACGATGTCGTCAGGGACGTTGTCCTCCCAGTCAATGTAGATGGTGTCGCCCGGCCTGACCTTATAGGAGGGCTTGCGGGACCTGCCGTTGACCAAGATCTGCAGCAGCCCGCTCTTCAGATGGCTGCGGTTCATCCCGCCCGGCAGGGATGCGACATAGCTGTCCAGCCGCCCTCCCCCGCCATAGTCATCTGGAACCTGTATCGAAAAGCTCGGCATCTTTCGCTCCCGCTATTCTTCCTCGTCTTCCGTATTTCTCCTGCGGCTGTTCTCCCGGAGCAGCTGCCCGGCCTCCTCGGGGGTCAGGGGCGTTATGCCCTCCCGGTCCCGGGCCTCCTGCTCAAGCCGTGCCCGTTCAGCCTTCTTGCGCCTGGCAAGGTTTACGAAGAAGTCGGTCAGCCCGATTCCCAGGCCCACGCCGGCCGTCACCCCGACCATGGTCCATATCTCCTGCTTTTCAAACGCATCCTTGGAGCTGAACGGATTGGGGAAGCTGTCCGTCTTGCCGGAGAAATACTTGTAGCCTCCGTAGCCGCCGACCACCCACAGGCCCACAAAGGGCATGGCCCCCAGGCTCACTATCTCGCCCCGCCGCAGATCCTTGGCCCACTGGGGAAACTCGTCCTTCCCATAGGGCACTGCCTCTTCGTCGTCAGTCAGCACCGGGGATGTGTCCACCGGTGCCAGGTCGCTGTCGTCGGCAAATGTCACGGCGGGAACGATGAGGAACAGGATGAGCACGGCGGACAGGAGCCTTTTCAAATCACACGCCTCCCCAAAGCTTTATGTCCTTGCCCGCAAGCTTCCACAGGGCCTCGATAAAGAAATAGTCCCCGTAGACGATGGGAAAGTCATGCTCCTTGTCGTGGTAGGCCGCAGTGCATCGTTCAATCAGCTCGTCGCGGTTCTTGTCCAGGCAGAGCCTGTTTTTGACCAGGGCCTCCAGCATCTTCACGGCCGCAAGGAAAAAGGCCTCCGCATACAGGCAGTCCAGCTTGCTCAGCTCCAGCAGCCCGCAGGCGGCCACCGCGGCAGCGGAGGAATCCTCCCAGCTACAGTCTGCGCCCTGGCAGAAGTCCACGGGAATCAGGAAATCATCGGGAATCTGGGAGAGGAAGTAGGTGGCGACATGCTGTGCCCCCTCCAGATAGAAGTCCTCCTTGGTATGCAGGTAGGAGAGGGTCAGGCCATACAGGGCCCAGGCCTGGCCGCGCGTCCAGCTGGAGCCGTCCTCCATGCCTTGGCCGCCGTAGGACCTGATGAACTCCCCGCTCTTCGGGTCAAACTCGGCGATATGGACGGCGGACCCGTCCTCGCGGATGAAATGCGAGAGTACGGTATCGACATGCCTGGTCGCAATGACCCGGTAGCGGTAGTCCCCGGTCGCCCTCGCGGCCCAGTACAGCAGGGGCAGGTTCATCAGGCAGTCGATTATCGCCCAGCCCGCCCGGGTCTTCTTGCCCTCCTCGTTCCAGGCGCGTATGAAGTTTCCCACGGAGTTGAAGCGGCCCGCGAGGTTGTCCGCCGCAAGGCGCAGGCGGTTATAGGAATCCGGGCTCTTGGTCAGCAGGTAGGAGGCATAGGAGGTGGGCAGCCAGCGGAACCCCGAGTCGTGGTCCATCGACCGGTAGTCCAGGAAGACCCGGTCCATCTCCTTCTCCGTCCACTGCGCGGCCTCCTTAAAAATCGGCTTCCTGCTCACCGCGTAGAGCTGCCAGTTTATGCCTCCCCAGAAGCCGTTGGTCCACCAGCCTATGTTGTCCTTGGAGCAGTCGTTCCAGACACCGTCCTTGGCGACATAGGGAATCTTTCCCCGGTTGCGCTCAACGACGCACTCCATCTTGGATATGATCTTTTCCGAAAGCCCTGCGGCCCACTTTCCGTACGACTCATCTATCTCAGCCATATATGCCTGTCCTCATCTCCTCTTCCGTAATTCAAACCGTGGTCCGGGAACCGAAAATCGCCGTCCCCACGCGGACCATCGTGCTGCCTTCCTCGACCGCGATCCGGTAATCCCCGCTCATGCCCATGCTCAGCTCGGAGACCGGCAGGGAGGGGAAGTCCTTGGCAATCCTATCCCGCAGCTGGCGGAGGGTGGAAAATGACTTCCGCACCAGGGCTTCGTCCTCCGTCAGGGGGGCCATGGTCATGAGGCCCGAAGCACGCACATGCGGATACAGGCCCTTCGCGCAGTTCTCAAGCGAGACATACAGGGCCTTCTCGTCATCATAGCCGGCCTTGGACTCCTCGCCCGTGTGCAGCTCAAAAAACACCTTCATCGTCTTTCCGATGGCGGCGGCGCGCTTCTCAATCTCGGCGAGGACCTCCTCCCGGTCTACGGACTGGATGCAGCTGGCAATCTCGACGGCCTTCTTCACCTTGTTCAGCTGCAAGGTTCCGATTATGTGCAGCTCAGGGGTACTGCCGCCCAAGTCCATCTTCCCAAGCTCGGTGAACTTGGCATATGCCTCCTGCACGCGGTTCTCGCCGAAGAGCAGCTGCCCCGCCCCGACGGCCTCCCGCACGGCATCCACCGGATGGAACTTGCTCACCGCGCAGAGCTTCACCGACCCCGGCTCACGTCCGGCCTTCCGCTCCGCCTCCGCCAGATCGGAGCGCACCATATCCAGATTATCCTTTATCCTTATGTATTCATCCATATTTACAAGCCTTCCGTGGCTGCCTGGCAGCCCGTCCTATTTTATCACACTGTCATTGAAAGGAAAAGAGCGCATCGGCGACAGCGGCAAACGCCTCCACGCTCAGGTTCTCCGCCCGTTCCCTGCTGGAAACGCCGGCCGTGGAGAACAGCTCCTCCGCGTCCACGCCCGGAGGCAGGATGGGCTTGATGTTGTTCAGCAGGGTCTTCCGCCGCTGGGCAAAGAGGGTGTGGACCACCTTCACGAAGGTCTTGGAATCCTTCAGCTCCACGGCCTTCGTCCTCGGCGTGAACAGGACCGCCTGGGAAGCGACGTTGGGACGGGGCCAGAAGCAGCCCGGGGCCAGGTCAACGGCAGCCTTCACGTCATAGAGCCACTGGCAGAGGACGGAGAAGGAGGAATTGTCCTTGCTGCCGGGCTTGGCCCGCATCCTGTCGGCGACCTCCCGCTGGACGGTGAACGCGCAGCGGGCAAAACGAGCCCCGCCGGTGATCGTGTCGGCGATGAAGGTCGCGGCTATGTTGTAGGGCAGGTTCCCGAAAAGCTTGATGGAGGCGGCCTCCTTTCCGCAGGAATCCAGCTCGCCCCGCCAGTTCTTGAGCACGTCGCCCGCGACGATGCGGAAGTCTCCCTTCCCGGCCTCGTCGGCAAAATAGCCCTCAAGCAGGGAGATGAAGCCCCTGTCCAGCTCAAAGGCGGTGACCTTCGCTCCGCCCTCCAGCAGCCCGCTGGTCATGGCCCCCAGGCCGGGTCCGACCTCCCAGACGGCCTCGCCCGGGGCAAGGTCCAGCAGGGAGACGATCTTTTTCCGCGCGTCGGGGCTGGTCAGGAAGTTCTGCCCGAACTTCTTCTGCATCGCGAAGCCCTTCTCGTCAAGGATTCTCTTCAAGGCCTGTGGTGAGTTGTAATCGGGACAGTTCATCACTCAATGTTAGCACATCGGGACGAATCCTGCAAGCACAACTGTCAGCCGGACACGCCGAAAATCATGTCCGGAATTATGGATGAGAGGCAGAGAACAAAGCGTGCAGGGCACGGTATACATTGGGACGGTTCACAGCCCTGCTCGCACAGCAGCAGGCAGGGCCGTAGCTACATCTCGCTGGCCCGGCTCATGAAGCAGGCGATTCCCTCGGTCAGGAACTTCTTGCGCAGCTTCCGCACTATGGCATAGATTTTCTTGGCTTCCGCCTTGTCGCAGTATATGACGTACATCATGTTCAGCTGAGGCCAGACCGCATCGCCAAGCTTTGGGTCGCTGCAACCCGCCCCCATCACAGACTCGAACTTGGTAAATTTCCGGCCGACAGCTTCTTCCCGGAAGGCCTGCTGAAAATCCTCCTCGAGGGCCTGCGAGAAAATCAGCTCAAGGCGTACCCTCTGGGGAAAGCCATTCGTTCCGCCGCCATTAGTTTCCATCCAGTACCTCCACGGCGGCAAGGCTGCCCAGCCGCCTCTTGGATGCCTGCTCCGCCTTGAGCTCCCTCGCTTTCCGTCTCGCCTCCTTGCGCCTGGCTTTGTTCAGCCTGTGCTTGTTGACGATGAAGTATATCGACGGCATAAGGAAGAGGGTCATCAGCGAGCCGAAGGTCATTCCGCCGAAGACAGTCAGGCTTATCGGCTGCATCATCTCGCTTCCCTCCGCCGGGAAGAATGCCATCGGGGCAAGGGAGATGACGGTCGTCAGCGTGCTCATAAGGATCGGGCGCAGGCGGCTCTTGGCGGCCTGAACGCACGCCTCCTCCAGCTCCAGCCCCCTCTTGCGCAGCAGGTTCGTGTAGTCCACCAGGACGATTCCGTTGTTTACTATCGTACCTACGAGGACCAGAATTCCCATGACGGTGATGATGTTCAGCTGCTGGCCCGTAATCAGGTAAATCATGATGACACCGATGAATGAGAAGGGAATCGTCACAAGTATGATGAAGGGGTCTATGAGCGACTCGAACTGGCTTGCCATTACGACGAAGACCAGGGCCGCCGCCATTATGACGATTGCGGCGAAATTCACTACGGACTCAATCATGTCCTCGTAGTCTCCCGAGAACGTTATAGTTATGTTCTCATCCTTGGGGATGTTGTCGTCCATGACCTGCTTGACTCTGGTCTGCACCTGGTCAAGCGATATTCCCGCCACCGGCTCCAGCGTGACGTGCAGCATACGGGCCTGGTTCTCGCGCAGGATAGAGACCGGGGATGTGTCCTCCACGTAGGACGCTATGGAAGAGAGGGGGACGCGGACCCCGGAGTTGTTCATGACGAAAATCTGGTCCAGGTCCGAGATTTTGTTCTTGTCCGCCTCGGAAAGCTGCACCACCACGTCTATGTCATCCCCGCCTTTGGTATAGCGGCTTGCGGTCGTGCCGTTTATCGCGGCGGAAATCTCAGATCCGACCCCGTAGATGTTCAGGCCCATGTCGTAGAGCTTGTCGCGGTCCACGAAAATCTCCACCTGGGGGAGGCCCTCCTCCAAGTCGGTGCTGACCGACTGCACCACGTCCGTAGCATTCTCATCCAAGACCTTCTTTATCGTCTCCGCCGTGGAGCGAAGGAGAGTCAGGTCGTTGCTCCGTAAATCTATGCTTATCCCGCCGGAGGACACCCCTGACATGCTGTTGGACGAAAAGCTCAGGCTTGCCCCGGGGAACATCGAGAAATACTTGCGGAGCTTTGCCTTCGCGCTCGCCTCGTTGTCGTAGCCTTCGAGCCTCTCTGCCTCCGGGTAGAGCGAGTAGGTGACGGAGGCTGCGTTTGTCTCTGCCGAGGAGGAGAACCAGCCGCTTCCCCCTATGGTGACGGAGGTGTACTTCACGCCCTTGAGCTCTCCCTGGGCCGCCCTGACGAACTCCCCGACAGTCTCGTTCGTCGTGGAAAGCGACGTTCCCTTGGGCAGGTCAAAGCTCACCGTCACGGTGTCGGACGGGGATGCGGGCATGAAGATGAAGCCGATGAATTTTATCGCGAACACCGAGCCGAAGAGCGTCAGGATGACAAGGAAGATGAAAAGCCAGCGCAGGTGCAGGACAAAGCGCACCCCCTTGGCATAAACGCTGTCTATCGCGCCGAATATGCCGTCTATCCTCCTGTTTATCCCGTAGCTTATTCCCCTCCTTCCTTCGGCGAGCCTCGTTATCTTGAGATACCTGGATGTCAGCACCGGGACAAGCGCGATGGCGACGACGAGGGAGCAGATGAGGGAATAGATTATCGTGAAGGCAAGGTCGTTGAAGAACTGGCCCATTATGCCCAGCTGAGTCTTGAACAGGAGCATCGGGAGGAAGATGCATACGGAAGTCAGCGTACTCGCAGTGATGGACATAACCATCTCGCGCGAACCGAGGATTGCGGCGACGGTCGGCTTGGATCCTTTTTGCGTATAGGAGAAGATATTCTCCAGGACGACTATCGAGTTGTCAACGAGCATCCCGATTCCGAGCAGGAGGCCTCCGAGCGAGATCATATTCAGCGTGATGCCCGTGAAATACATCAAAAGCAGGGTTATGCAGACGGATATCGGGATGGCAAGTCCTATGATTATCGTGCTCTTGAAGGAACGAAGGAAGACGAAGAGGACGATGATGGCGAGGGCCGCTCCCATGATGACGGACTTCACGACCTCGGCTATCGTCTGCTCGATGATGTCCGTCGTGTTGGAGGTCTCGATTATGTCCACGTCCGAGGGAAGTTCGGTCCTTATGTTCTTCATCGCCGCGCGGACCTTCTTTGCCGCGCTGACGGAGTTGGAGCCGCTCTGCTTGGTGACGCTCAGGATGACGCACTGCTCGCCGTCCAGGTATGCGTAGCTGCTCTCGGTCTTGTAGCCCTCGTAAACGTCGGCTATGTCGCGCAGGCGTATCGTCTTGACTTCCGGGGCTGACATGCCGTCTCCCTGCGCGGCCTTGTAGGACACGACTGTGTTCTTGAGGTCGTCCAGGCTGGAGTACTTGCCGTTGGTCTTGAGCGTGTAGTTCTTCTCGCCCGTCCGCATCGTACCGCCGGAGGACTGGATATTCTGTGCCCCGATCATCTGGGCAACGGTTGAAATTGAAAGCCCGTATGCCTCAAGCCTGTCACGGGGAATGTCCACATTGACGGACTTGACACGCCCTCCGGAAACGCTCGCGGAGGCAACTCCGTCTATCTGTTCGAGCCGGGGCTGCACTATGTCCTCCGCATAGTCGCGGAGTTCCTCGGCGGTGCGGTTGCCCTTGAGCGCCAGCGTCATCATAGGCAGCATGGACGGGTCGGCCTTTATCGTAATCGGGGTCTCCGCATCGGAAGGCAGGTAGGCGCGCACCAGGTCTATCTTGTCACGTATCTCGTTGGCAGCCTCGTCGAGCGATGCGCCGTAGTTCAGCTCCAGTATGACGAGGCTCTGC
>CAMJAJ010000014.1 GCA_946403565.1 uncultured Treponema sp.
ACCTGCGCGTTTATGCCGTCCTCAATGAACTTGGCCATCAGGATGGACTCGGTGGTATACTCCTCCTCCATCATGCTGTTCAGTATCGTCAGGAGGCTCTTGTCCTCCCCGCTCTTGCTGTCAATGACCTGCCGCCGGTAGCCGGGGGACAGGTACCAGACCTCGAATCCGGTCGCGCTCTTGTCCAGGCTCGCGTTGACATGGACGGACAGGTACAGGACCGCCTCGTTCTCGCCAAGCTTGACCGAGTTCGCGATGTCGGTCCGCTCCTCAAGGCTCAGGTACTTGTCCGTGCTCCTGGTCATCAGTATCCGCTTCTTGGGATAGGCCTTGCTCAGCATATCGTAGAGCTTGAGGCCCACCTTGAGGTTTATGTCCTTCTCCACGACGGATGTCTTCTTCCCCTTTATCGTGAACGTGGAGCTCGCGCCCGGATCCTTTCCCCCGTGCCCCGGGTCTATCAGGATGGCGCCGATGCTGTACGCCCGGGAGTCCTCGGCGGACGCGCCGCCGGAGGAAGACATATCGGGGACCACGATGCCCGAGACCCCGGAGGTCACCGCCGCAGGGCGGGTCGCCACAGCCGAGGCGGGAGCCCCGCCGTCGGTGACGGGATCCAGCTTGAGGGACACCGGGACCGCCTCCTGGCCGGAGAAATACTGCTTGGCCTCGTTGAAGAAGCTGCTGCTCGTGACGAGCGCGCCGTTCTTCATCTCCGGGGCCTTCTGCTGCTCAATCGCCGAATAATCCTTGATGATGTAGCTGCCGCCGGAAAGGAAGGAGATCTGATGGCCGTCCTTCTCCAGCACGCAGTTCTGGGAGAGGGGGTCCCAGTAGACGTTTATCCCTTCATCGCGCGCGGCCTTCAGGAGGTCCAGCTCTGACGCGGAGAAGCCGCAGAGCGGGGCAAAGAGGACAAAGGCCATGCAAAGGGCAAGACGTCTCAGGCGCATCGAAAAAACTCCCTCCTAGCGCGATTCGTTCACATACAGGAGTCCCTGTATGCCGCCGCGGATGGCGGCGCTGAAGAACTCCACGGCATCAAGCGCAGGATGCTCCGGGCACAGCCGGTCAAACAGCTCCAGCGTGGCAAGCAGACTCCTGTGATTGTAGTCCCTACTATTTTCGGCAACTTTTAAAAACCCAGCATCCCCTATTTTCGCACACGGGCTGTCTTTTTCAATCCTGCCGAGCCGCCCCGCAAAATCCAGGACGGTCTTCCGCCCGGCCTCATCCAGGTCGAACGCGTCGGGCGGGAAGCCCTTCTCGCAGAACTGCTCGGTCCCCGCCAGGAAGGCATCGGTCTCCCGGCTGCCCGGCTCCAGGCGCAGGACGATGGAGGCAGCCGCGTTCTCAGCGGCCTGCACGGCCAGCTGCCGGCACTCCGACACCGCGATGACGTTGCCGCACTTCTCCACGTTGTTGCGGGGAAAGTCGACCCGGTCGCCCACGCCGGAGCGGGGCATGACGTCCTTTACATACGGCTCCAGTTCCGCCCTGTCAAGCGACAGGACCTCCCGGACCCGTCCCGGAATGGAGATCCAGGCCCGCTCCGCGCTGGCCTTGCAGCAGGGAAGGTCGTACAGCTTGAACGGCAGGCCCTCGCCCGCGTCCAGGGGCACCCGGTTCCGCTCCAGCACGTCGGGGCTCTTCCCCAGGGCGATCTTCATCGCCTCCTTGGTCAGGTTCACCCCCGACGCATAGGGATAGGTCCAGCCGGACATATAGCCGCCGGACAGGCGGGCCGCTATCTCGCCGACCATCGGGCCGGACGGCGTGTACTTGATGTCGGCCTTGCAGGCCCCGCAGGTGAGCCCCAGGGAGGCAATCCCCCGGGCGAAGGTGGCGACCAGCTCCTTCCGCTTGCCCTCGTCAAAGGCAGAGGGCATCGTGTGCCCCATCTCGATGAAGTAGGGCCGGTAGAAGATGTGGCGGTCGGCAAAGCCCGTTATGGTGAGCGTCCCGTCATACAGGAGCGCGTCTATGGAAAACTCCGGGCCGTCCATGAAGTCCTCAAGGATGGCCTTGCCCGTCCGCGAGTAGGAGACCGCCGCCTCCACCGAATGGAGGAACTCGTCCGCCCCCCGTATCAGGCGGCAGCCCCTGGCCCCCATGTTGTCGGCGGGCTTCACCACCTTGGGGAAGGACATCGTGTCCAGCCCCTGCTTCAGGTAGGCGGCAATGTCGCCCCGCCCCACCTTGACGAAGGCGGGTGAAGGGACGCCGGCCTTCTCAAAGCACGCGCGCATCAGGGTCTTGTCGCTCGCATTGAGCGCGGACTGGAAGGGGTGGGCCCTGAGGCCGCACTTTTCGGCGACGTAGGAGACCGAGGCGGAGAAGTCCGTCCCGGCCGTGAACACCGCGGCAAGGGAGCCGCCCATGGAGAGGGCCAGCTCGGCAAGGGCCTCCCGGTCCTTCAGGTCCACCTGCTCAAAGCGGTCCGCGAAGGGAACGCACACGGCGGCGGAATTCGCGTCCACCACGAGGGTGCGGTAGCCCAGCTCGCGGGCAGCCTCTATCGAAGGACGCTGCATGAGGCCCGCGCCCAAGATCAATATGTACTTCTCACCGGCAGAATCCGCCATAGCTACTCCTTCCTGCAGTAAATCTCAAAAGTGTCACCGAGCTTGAACAGCCTGCTCGCAAAGGCCAGGACCGACGGGGAATATTTCACCTTGCCCTTGGGGAATCGCTCGGGGTGGATTCCCGTGGAGACGATCTTCTTCACCTCGAACCCGTAGCGCTTCAGTATGGAGGCGGCCCGCGCCGGCTCCCAGAGGGTGTAATGGTCCGACGGGCTGTTCTCAAAGAAGCCGTCGCCGCCATATTTCGCGCTGACGCCAGAGGCGGAGGGGGTGCTGAACGCGAATATGCCGCCCTTCTTCACCAGGGACGAGGCAGCCTTGAGCACGCCGTCGAGGTCCTGGAAATGCTCTATGACGTACCACATCGTGAGCGCGTCAAAGCGGTCTATCCCGAACTGCCTGCTGATGTCGGGGTCGGGGAAGGAGGCGCAGATGGCGGGATAGTGCAGCTTGCCCGTCACATGGCTCACCGCGTCCTGCGACACGTCTATGCCAAAGACCTGCCAGCCGGAATCGTTGGCCGCGTCCATGAACGGCCCCAGGGCGCATCCCACGTCCAGGATCGTCGGCGTGACGGAGGAATGGCGGCGGCGGTAGATGGAGTCTATGAGGCTCATCCGCCTGACCCCCTGCGCCTTTATGGAAGCGAAGTCCTCCTCGTAGGTCTTGCCGTACTGCTTCTCATAGTCCTCGTAAAAATAGGCCCGGTTGTATTCCGTCTGCTTCTCGTCCACCGTCCAGGACATGTAGAGCATGCCGCAGCGGGCGCAGCGGCGGAAGGTCCTGGCCTTTATGCGGGCAACGACCGGGTCGCCCTGCTCGGGAAGGCTCCGGCAGACAGGACAGGGAATCCGCCTGCCCTTGGAAAGCTCCCTGACAAATCCGGCCAGGTCCGCCGCCCCTCCGTCGGGCCGCGTCTCCTCCGCCTGCCCTCCTGTGGACTGGGCCGCCACCTGCCCCGGCTCTCCTTCCGACGACGCCTGCCCGTCTCCGGGCTGGACCGTCTGCCCGTCCCCGGATTGGGCGGTAGGCCCATCCCCGGATTGGGCCGAAGGCTCGTCCCCGGATTGGGCCGAAGGCCAATCCGGAATCTCCTGCGGCGTCCCCTTCCGATAGAGCTTCTCGGGCTCCGCAAGCAGGCCCTTGAAGGCCCGCTCGTTCACGCCGGAAGATGGAATGCAGGCGAAGGAGTACTTTTCGGCAAGCCGCTCGTGCAGGGGCGTCGTCCCCAGCAATATCACGGCGCAGCCTGCGGCAGCGGCCTCGAAGGCGGTAAAGCCGTAGTGGCTCACGACCAGATCGTACTGGCAGAGCTTCTCCTTCAGGTTCTCGATGGGGCCCGATATGCTCACGCCGGGGCACTTTCCCCCGACCGACTCGCGCAGCTGGGCCGCCTTTTCCTCCGACGACGCCACGCAGCAGACCAGGAGGCCGCAGGCGGCAAGGGCCACCGAGGCAGGCAGGGCAAGGGAGGCAGGGTCCTCCCCACCCAGCACGACAATGGCGGTCTGCAGGGGGACGTTCCGCTCCCCTTCCAGCCGCCTGTTCTTAGGAAGCGGTATGAACGACGGGGCGGACAGGTTCACCTGCCTGCCGTCCTGGGCAGGCGGCAGGATGTCCAGGAGGTAATCGGCCCAGCCGGTCTCGTCGGCCCCCTCGTCCAGGGCGGCGACCGGGCATTTCCCCGAAAGCTTCCTGACAAAGTCCGCATCGGCGGAAAACAGGTCCGTCACGGCAAGGCCGTAGAACTCGGCATGCTCGATGTCCTTCACGACCTGGAAGTCCTTGAGTCCCCGCCCCTTGAACTCCTCCAGCAGGACGGGGGCCTCCTCCAGCGTGCAGCCGTCGGGGACAAGGATGTCGGCCCCGGTCTCGAGCGCAAGGCCCAGGCAGCGGCGCAGGTGGCCCGTGCCGTGCCCCTTGGCCACGCTGGGGACCAGCAGCAGGGGATGCCGTACGGAATCCTTCGCAAGGGCCGCCAGTATCTGGGGGTGCGTGAACGGCTCGGACACGGGAAGCTTCACCTTGCCGTCCGCCTCCATCACGGCGTTCACGACGGCCTGGGCCCTCCGGTAGTCCGCGTACAGGTCCACCGTCGTCCGCAGCTCGGGATAGTAGAACTCCTTCGGAGCGCGGAGGAAGAGGCAGGTGAAGCGGTCCGTGTGGTTGTAGAGGGCGGGGCCCACGTGCTCATGGTCGTAGGGAGAGTCCGTCAGCGGGGCCGCGGACTCAAGCGAATGGGCGTTGAACACCTCCACCCCGGAACCGTGCGGCAGGCCCGTCCAGGTTATGTAGTCCACCGGGGAAGAGCCCTCGCGCTCCCGGTACTCCTCGAGCAGGGCGGAGGCCGCCTCGTAGAAGAGGAAGGGGTTGTCCGCGGTCGCCCGCACCACCACGTCGGCCTTGGAAAGCTCTATCGTCTTGAGGAAGCGGTCCAGGACATCCTCCTTGGAACCGGCATACAGGGAGTAGCCCGCGGTCCTGGCGAACGCCTCCAGTTCGGGGCCGGACTCCACGTCCGTCGCAAGGAAATAGGCGTCGGCCTTGACCTTCTTCATCGCCGCCAGCGTCCACTCCAGGAGGCACTTGCCGCCGAGCGGCAGCAGGGCCTTGCGGGGAAGCCTGGTCGACGAAAGGCGGCACTGGACTATGACCACCGTCCGCCCTTTCTTCCTGCCGAAAATATCCCGTAAGCGCATCACTCCTCCACATCCTTGCCCCAGCCTTCCAAAAGCTGGACAGCATCAGTCTTAAAGCGGAACCGGTTCAGCCTGACCCAGTCCCGTGCCGAATTGAAGAGGGCCAGCGCCTCGTTCATCCCGCAGCGGCTCCTGGCCTTGAACGAGGGGAAGGAGGTGAGCGGAATCTCACCGTGGTCCCGCCTGTAGACCGGGAGCAGGTTCTTCAGGAAGAACTTCAGGTAGGAGATGTCCGCGGTGCGGTCGGCGGCAGAAAGCCCGTCAAAGAACTCCAGCGTGAACGCGGAGGAAAGCTGCACCTTCTCGCCCCAGAGCCAGGCCCGGAAGAAGAGGTCCATCTCCTGCCAGTAGGGGGACCCTATCGTATAGTCAAAGCCCCCCAGCATCTTGAACGTGTTCACGTCGTAGAAGCCCGCCAGGTCCAGGGGGTACAGGGTCATCGCCTTGTCCACCACGGCAAGGGCGGACTCCACGTCAAAGACCAGGTTCTGCACCTTGGGCGAGAATCGGACGGGGATCCCCTGCCTGTCGCCGTTCAGGAGGCGGGCAGCCACGCAGAAGACCTTGAAGTCCGAAAGCTTCTGCGCAAGGGGCCGCGAGAACTTGAAGTCCTGGACGCACAGGTCGTCGTGCAGGATCAGGGCATAGGGGGAATCGATCACCCCCATCCCCACGTTCACCAGCTCGCCGTCGCTCATCTTGCCGTGGGCGCGGACGAACTTTATCTCGGGGAAGTCGAGCGAGAGGCTTTCCGTGTTGAACGCGGGGTTGAACGGCTCCACGCTCACGATCTTCTTGAAGCCGCATGCGAGCAGGTTCCTGAACACCTGGCTCCGGTACTGGTTCACGGTCCGCTTTATGACGATGCATGACACGTCCATCAGTATGCGGGCCGGCTCTTCCATCCCGCCCAAGATCGTCATGCGGACCTGCTGGGCATTAAAAGTTGAAGGTATAGTATTCATCGCAGTTTCCGCATCTGTCGGGGTACTCGCCCCGTATATGGCTCTCCGCCAGGGAGGACATCTTCTTCCAGACGGCCTCCAGCCCCTCCTCGAACACGTTGCCGCAGCCGGCCTCCAGGACGTATTCCCGGCAGACCGGCACGCTTCCGTCCGGCAGCACGGTCATGTCGCGCTTGCAGTGCCAGCAGGGGTTCCGCTCCAGGGGGGCCAGGTCCGCGCTCTTGCGGTCGGGCAGCAGGCCGCAGTAGGAGTCGTACTTCAGTATCACCAGCTTGCCGGCGGTCTCGGACTCAGGGGCGCTGTAGTGCCGGTAGAAGGCCTCCAGCTCGTGCTCGTTGTCCTGCATCCTGACGAACTGGGCGTAGACGTCGCCGGGGAAATACTTCTCCAGCGTCAGCAGGGCGGCCTTCGCGCCGTCAAAGCTCCTGATGCCGTTGGCGTTCGTGAAGGCGTTGGTATGGATCTTGCAGTAGGTCTCCTCGCTGGCCGCGTCCACCGACACGACCCACATCACGGCGGGCCAGCTTCCCGTCCGCGCCGGGGCATCCCGCACGATGTCCGCCACGCGCTGGGCGACAGGGGCGGTCAGCAGGGTCCCGTCGGTCTCGATGAAGAGCGAGAGGCCGGGCTTGGCCAGGGCCGCCTGGACGAACTCCAGGAAGTCCGGGTGGGAAAGCGGCTCGGAAAAGCCCGAAAGCCCCACGACCGCCGTCTCGGACAGGGCGGCGACCTCCTCCACCAGGGCCTTGAAGGAGTCCAGGCCCATGTCCTGGGGGCTGGGGTTCTCCTTCTTGAGGGGCAGGCAGCCCCGCCTGGCCTTGAAGGCCTCCGGGTAGGGGCTGTAGGTCGCCAGGGTCGAAAGGTTTTCGGCTATCTGCACGTTGTAGAAGGCGGGGACGGTCCGCTGCACCGCGGGCGACGAGGCGGCAAGCTCGGAAAGCGGGAGCGCGTCAAAGGCGACGCCCTTCTCCATGGCCTCCCTGTACAGCTGGACGCAGGAAAGCATCTTCTCCTTGGATGAACAGGAGAAGTCCAGCCTGAGCATGCGGAAGTCCTTCGGGGCGATCACCGTCTCTATCTCAAAGGAGTTTATGTCCTCCTTGAGCACGTTGAACAGGCTCCCGCCCGAAATCCTGTCGGAGGCAAAGGAGGCCTTCCGAGAGGCCAGCGAGAGCAGTATGTTCAGCGCGCCCGCATCGATGGCCTCCGGGGACAGCCCCGCAGGATAGCCGTCGGCAAACGTATATTCGGAAAGGTATTTCAAATGGTCGCCGATGACCTGTCCTGTCAACGCCCGGTCCAGGAAGGGCCTGTCCGCCAGGCTGTACACGACGTAGGAGGCCCCGTTCTGCGAGGCGGCCTCGGCCATCCGCTTGAGCAGGAGCTGTGTCGTCCACGCCTGCTCCACGATGACCGTGCACTCGTCCTCCAAGTCCGCCTTCAAGACCTCGCGCCTGACCCGGTCCTCCGTCTGCCTGCTCGCGGCTATGACGATCCTCGCCCTGTCCTGTATACCGGCCGCCCAGCCCAGAGTGAGGGCGAAGGCGGACTTTTCCCGGTTCGAAGCGACATCCTCGGAAGGGGATGAGAAGTCCTTCGGAAAGAGCATGTCGAACGCATGGGTCAGGACAAATCCAGCGTACAGGAAGACGATATTTTTCATCGCTTACATTATCGGAAAGGCAATGTTGACAATTTACCTCTATTGAGCTAGCCTTGGAACTGGAATGGAAGACAAAGAAGACTACGTGTATACCGTCTCGCAGCTGACGGGGCTCATAAAGACGACGCTGCAGGAAGCCTTCCCCTGCGTGCAGCTCAAGGGCGAGATCTCAAACTTCAAGGCGAACTCGACAGGGCACCTGTACTTCTCGCTCAAGGACAGCGGCGCCCAGATAAGCGCGGTCATGTTCCGCGGCCAGGCCGCCCGCCTGAGCTTCCGCCCCAAGGACGGCATGCTCGTGCAGGCCAAGGGCAAGATCAGCGTCTACGAGGCGCAGGGCCGCTACCAGATCATCATAGACTCCATGACCCAGGCGGGCCTGGGCGACATCATGGAGATGATAGAGGAGCGCAAGCGCAGGCTCGCCGCCGAAGGCCTGTTCGACGACAGGCGGAAAAGGCCCCTCCCCCCCTACCCCGCCACGGTCGGCGTGGTGACCAGCCCGACGGGGGCCGCCCTCCGCGACATCCTGAACATAGCCGGCAGGCGGAACGACAAGGTGAACGTCGTGGTGCTGCCCGCCCAGGTGCAGGGCGAGGGGGCCGCCGAGACGATCATCCGCATGATACGGACCGCGGACCAGTACAAGCTGTGCGACGTGCTCATCATAGGACGGGGCGGCGGCTCGCTCGAGGACCTGCTGCCCTTCAGCGACGAGGGGGTGGTCAGGGCCATCGCGGCCTGCTCCATCCCCACCATCTCCGCCGTCGGGCACGAGATAGACTGGGCCTTGAGCGACTTTGCCGCCGACAAGCGGGCACCAACCCCCAGTGCGGCAGCAGAACTGGCGGTCCCGGAGAGACAGGCCATCGAGGACAGCATACGGGAGGCCCGGGAAAGCCTCCACGAGGCCATCTCCGCCAGGCTCCGCACGGAACGGCTCAAGCTGAAGGGCTTCTCGCGGGAAGGGATGGAGCTCCAGTTCCGCATGATAGAGCAGCCCTACCTGCAGCGGCTGGAGGCGGGAAAAAGCATGCTGACGGACTGCATGACGAAGCTCATCGACGACAGGCGGACCCGGCTGGCCCTCCTCTCGCAGACGCTCTCCTACTGCAGCCCGCAGACGATATTCGACCGGGGCTACTCCATGGTGACGGACGCCGGGAGCGGGCAGGTGATACGGGATGCGGACGCGGTGAGCGCGGGAACACAAATCGTGGTCAGGCCCTCCAAAGGCAGCCTGAAGGCGAAAGTCCTGTAAGCAGCACGACAGCTCCCGGCAGAATCAAAAAAACGGAGGAGAGATTATTTGTACGTATAAGGATTGTGAGCCTTATGCAATTTCCACCACCACTTCGGGCAGTACTTTTCAGGATCCTCTTCGCAAAGAGCTTTAAGAGCTTCGCACTCCTTAGTTTTAGGAGAACACTCATTAAAAACAGACGTGATTATTTCCCTTCCAGTTAAGACATTACGACAGTACATGTAGCCATGATTATAGCCTAAGCACTGATATATTTCAGACTCTGGATGTTTATTCTTTAACGCAATAAAATTTGGCGCACCCCATCTATACGTCTGGCAGTAGTTATGTGTGACATACACTTCCCAATACGGAAGCAGATAGTTTTCCCAAAGCTCGCCGAGGTAGTAGCTGATATGCTCTGATCTCATTAGTATTAGTATTATAGGCATAAGAACTACAACTATAAGCATAATAGCTACAACTCCTTGAATCTTTACTATTTATACGATGTTGCAAAACCAAATCACTATGTATAGTAGCCTAAAAGAAGCTGTAGGGAACCTACAGCTCGTCGAAGTTCTCGATGAAATCTTCTATATTCACCTCTTCCTCGCCGCTCCGGTCCACCTTGGGCTTGCGGGGAGCAGCATACGACACCGCCTTGGGGCGGACGTACTCGTCGGATTCCGCCTCCTTGGGGCTGTCGAACGAGGAGACATCGACATTCTCCGACGCTGCCGCGGCAGGGGAAGGAGAGGGTGATGCCTGTACGGAGGTTTTCGGGTCGGGAGTGGCGATGTCCTCCACGGGAGCGGTGAACTCATCCACTTCGGTCGCGGATTCGAGGACAGGCACGTCCTCCACCTCCACGCCGTCGGTCCAGAGGAAGGGAATTTCCCAACGCCTCAGGGCCTCCATGTGGTATTTCTTCGCAGGACAGCCGGCGGCAAGGAACATATTCTTACCGTCATTGAAAAAAACAGGCTTGCTAAAACGTACGCCTTCTATAATCTTAGAACATTCGAGTTTAGTCTTTAAGCTGCCCATACAAAGCCGTCCTGCGAAGTACAGGAGGAATAGGTTGCTGGCACAGGAACAGACCCACGGCTCATGCCGGAGCCGGAATCGTCCTCCATGCCGCCCTTCCCCAAAATGAACCATGGGGTCAAAGGCGGCGGTAATGTACAGCACCGCACTTCCTTATCCTGCATCAATACTTTATTATAGCACACTATCTCCATTTGTAAAGGAAAAAATGCTGAAAAGCGCTATTTTTTTGGCCGGACCACCCGGAAGCCGATGTAGGTGCTCCTGCGGTCGGTGATGTCGCCGCCCCGCCGGGCCACGCAGCCGCAGCTGGCGGCGCAGTACCAGGCCCCTCCACGGCAGCAGCGCAGGTCGCCGATGGAGGCCCCCTCGGCCGGGGTGTCCTCGTCTATCACGGCGTAGCGGTCCCAGCACCATTCCCAGACGTTCCCGCTCATGTCGTACAGGCCCAGCGAGTTGGGCCGCTTGAGCCCCACCTGGTGCGCCCCCCAGCCCTTGGCCCCCTCCAGCAGGGAGCCGTCGACCGTCACGCCGCCGCTGCAGGTGTTGAACTGGTACCAGGCAAAGGCGTCCGCCGCGCTGTCCAGGTCCGGGGCTTCCGCGGCATAGCGCGCCTGGCTGTCCTGGCCCGCGTACAGGTAGTTCCAGACGGGGCTCTTGGGCTTGCCGCCCCGCGCGGCGAACTCCCACTCGACCTCGGTCGGCAGGCGGTAGCCGTTGGACTTTGCCACGAGGGAGACGTCCGCCGCCACGATATGGCCGTCCTGCACCCTGGGAGCGTTGATGACGTAGGCCACCCGGTAGCCCTCCCGCACGCTCAGGAGGTTGCAGAAGTAGAGCGCGTCGTACCAGGTCACGCCCTCCACCGGCCGGGAGGCGTCCACTTCCCCGTCGCAGAGGGGGTAGCCCGCCGGGTCGGAGCTGGTGAAGCTGGGGTCCGGGTCCAGCCCCAGGGGGTTGCCCTCCATGACCAGCCGGTACTGGGTCTTGGTCACCTCGAACTTCCCGATCAGGAAGGAGGCCAGCTGCAGCTTCCGCCGGGCGCTGAAGGCCCCCTCAAAGCTCCAGAAGGCGTTGGCCGGGCCGCCGATGACCTTCGCGCCGGGGACGCTCACCATCTGCAGGACCGCCGACCGGGGCTTGGGATACAGGGCGAACGCCAGCGCAAGGGCCAGGACAAGCAACAGGAAGGGCTTTTTCATCGGAATCCTCCATATAAATATGCCAGGCTGCTCTCAGCCGCACGCGAAGCGCGGTTCCGAAAGCCGCCCTATATCTGGTTCAGGGCAGACACGACCGCGTCGATTCCCGCGCGGCCGACGTTCGTGGACTTGCCCACGCCCCACAGGTCCCTGCCGTCCTCCG
>CAMJAJ010000015.1 GCA_946403565.1 uncultured Treponema sp.
CTATCTTGGCATCAAGCATCCGCTTGGAGACGGGAGCGCTGTCATCCCCCCACAAAAGTTCGTTCAGGAAGGAGAACTGCATGGTGAACGAAAGCAGGTCCTCGTCCTGTATCCCGTCGCTGAGCCGCCAGTCCATGGCGACGATCCTGCGCGAGGTCTCCCCGCCCTCGCCGGCAGGGCCGAATGCCCGCACCCGCTCCTGCACGGGCCGGGAGAAGTCCGGGGCAGGATAAGCTGCCTTCTGACCGGGCGAGCTGATCCGGCCGGTGACGTGCTCGATCAGGAAGTCCAGCTCCTCCTCCAGCGGTATGTCGCCGTAGAGGAAGCAGAGGCAGTTGGCGGTGCAGTAGTAGCGGCGGTGGTAGTCCTTGAAGGCCTCATAGGTAAGGCTCGGTATGACGAGCGGGTCTCCGCCCGAATCGTGGACGTACTCGCTTCCTTCCAGGACGGCATGGTATACTGCGTCGTAGGCCACGTCCTCGAAGGAGGCGTAGTTGCCTTTCATCTCGTTATAGACGACCCCCTGGATGCAGGGCTTGCCGTCCTCGTCCAGTTCCAGCCGATGGCACTCCTGCAGGAAGGCCCCCTCCATGAGCCGGGGAAAGAACACCGCGTCGGCGTAGACCGAAAAGATGTTGTAGAAGTCCGCCTTGACCGGCGAGCTGGACGGGTAGACCGTATGGTCCGGACAGGTGTAGGCGTTCAGATAGGTATTGACGCTCTGGTTTTCGAGCCTGATGAACGGGTCCTTGAGCGGATAGGAGGCGGAGCCGCAGAGGACGGAATGCTCTATCGCATGGGCCACGCCCGTGCTGTTCTCGCACGGGGTGCGGAAGGCGAAGGCGAAACAGTTCTCGCTGTCGTCGTTCAGGAGCTTGAAGACCTCAAGTCCGCTCTCCTCGTGCCGCAGGAAGATGGCCTTGGACGCATAGTCCTTCACATCGCAAACCGACAGAACCCTAAAACCCTTGTAAACGTCGTTCGTATTCATCACAGCGACACTCTACCACAAGGAGGGCCTTTCTTCAACCGCATGCGTTTTTGCGGGAACGGCAACGCCTACTGGAACGGCAACGCCTACAGGAACGGCAACGCCTACTGGACCCAGACCTCGCTGTCGTCGCGCCCCTTGACGCGCATCTCCCCAGCCTCCCAGGCCCGGCGCAGGTCGGCGAAGAACTGGGAAGTGACCCGCTCGCTCTCGCTCTTGAGCAGGTACTCGGTCAGGGACTCCTCGTAGAGCACGCTGTCGGCCCGCCGCTTGGACAGGTTGGACAGGATCTTACCGCGGAAGTCGGGCTTCTTGCCCTTTATCAGGACAGCTATGGTCTTGTCGTCCATGTCGTGCAGCTTGTTCTGCAGGTAGCGGTCCTCTGCGTTCACCAGGTCGTCCTCGGTGAACAGCCGCCTGCGAATGTCCGCACCCAGTTCCGGATCCTCGCCCGAGATGGTCGCGATGAGGTTGGACTCCGTGGTCGGGTCCATCCGCTTGAGGATCTGCGCCAGGACGCTCTTGCCGTCCATGGCCTGGGAAACCTCGGTGTTCTGGGAAAGCATCTTCTCGTACAGGCTCTTGCTCACGCTCTCCATGACCTGCGGGGCAACGTTCTTCATCTTGACCAGGCGAATCACGATTGCGCTCTTGGCCTTGTCGTCCAGCCCCTTTATGACCTCGGCGGCCTTCTTGGGCTCGATCTGGGAGAGGACGAGGGCCTGCACCTGCTCGCTCTCCCCGTGGAGCAGCACGCTTATCCGGTCCGCCCCCGCCTCGGAAAGGAAATCGAAGGGCCTGCCGTTGGGATACTGGACGACCTTCTCCAGGATCTCCTCACCGCGCTTCTCACCGTAGGCCTTGGTCAGTATCGTGCGGGCGGTGTCTATGCCTCCCTCCTCCCGGGCCTTGTCCAACAGGGACTCGAATTCCTTGAGGATCTCCTCCGACTCCTCCTTGGGGACGGAGCGGATGGAGGCTATCTCGGGCATTATCTTCTCTATCTGGTCTTCGCTGAGCTGGGGAATTATCTTGGCAGCCTCGTCCACCCCGATGATGACGAGGAACTTCGCCACGCGGCGGTATATGCTCTCCCTGCCGTCGGCCTCCTTGGGCTTCTCGGGGACCTTTATCAGCGAGCCTTCGGTCAGCGGCCTGGCCGCATTCCTCACGTCGGCATCGCTCGGCTTGGCCACGGACTTGCCGTACCAGATGCCCGTCTTCGCGGCGATTTTCGCCTCCTCCAGGTTCTTGCGGTCGGCCTCCTGCTGGTCCAGGATCTCACCGACCCGGCTGTTCACCTTCTCAAAAATCGGCTTGTGCACCAGGGGCTTGCGGTCAGTGGCCTTTTCGGGGGAGTCGTCGTCAGATGCCTTCTTGTAGGCACCGAGCATATAATCGTTCAGCTTCATATACAGTTATTCTATGACAAATCCGTCCTTGTTTCAAGGACGATGCTTTCAGGCGCCCGCACATACTTCAGCTCGAAGTCCGGCAGCGAAAGCGGCTGGGAGAAATAGTAGCCCTGGAAGAGGTCGCTGCCGATCTCCAGGAGGAAGTTGAGCTGGTCCTCGTTCTCCACCCCTTCGGTCACGACCGTTATGCCCAGCTCCTTGGCGAGCCCGACCACCTGCTTGATGATGATACGGCTCCGTTCCACGTCCTTGGCCCGGTACAGGAAGAGCATGTCTATCTTGAGCACGTCCACCTTTATATCCTTGAGCATGTTGAGCGATGAGTAGCCCGAGCCGAAGTCGTCCATCTCCACCTGGAAGCCTGCGGAATGCAGGCGGTCTATGAGGACGAAGCGGCGGTCGGAGTCCGTTATCATCGCGGTCTCGGTTATCTCCAGCTTGAGCCGCGAGGGCGGTATGTCGTACTGCTTCACCAGGTTCAGCAGGGACCGGTACACGTCTATGTAGTAGAAGTCCCTCGGCGAGATGTTCACCGAAATGTAGAGGTCGTTTATGCCCTGGGTCTGCCACATCTGCAGGGTCCTGCACGCCTCCTCCCAGATGAAGAGGTCCAGCTTCACGATGAGGCCGTTCTTTTCAAAGGTGCTGATAAACCAGGACGGCGGCAGAAGGCCCTCCGTGGGATGGTTCCAGCGGATGAGCGCCTCCGCGCCGCACACCTTCAGGTTCCGGTCGGTCTGCGGCTGCAGGAACATCTCGAACTGCTTCTGCTCCAGCGCATCGTCCAGCTCCCCGATGATCCTGTTCTCCCAGAGGTGCTTCTTGCGCATGGAATCATCGTACTTGGCGCTGAATACCTCGTAGCTGTCCTTCACGCTCTCTATGGCGAGGTTCGCCCGGTCAAACATGGTCACCACGTCCATGTTGGGATTCGTCACCTCGTATATCCCCATGTGGACGAAGACCGGAAAGTTCTTGTTCGCCAGCATGGCGTTCAGGTCCTTCTCATGCAGCTGGAACTCCCGCTTGAAATGCTCGGGGTCCTTCGTGAGCACGGCGAAGCGGTCCACGCCAACCCGGCCGTATACCCCTTCCCGCTTGCCGTCCCCTCCGGCGTTGATGATACCCTTGATGATGTCCGCGCAGGAGACCAGTATCTGGTCCCCCACCTTCTTGCCGAAGAGGTCGTTGATGAACTTGAAGCCCTTTATGTCGGTCACGACGATGAACCAGCCCTCCCCGTCCAGCTTGAGCTTGCCGCTGATGCTCTGGGCCAGGAAGTCCATGTTGTACATGTCTGTCAGCGCGTCGTGCGTGGCCTTGTAGTAGGCATCGTTGAAGGAGTTCACCTCCTTGGTACAGTCGCGTATGTGGAAGAAGGAACCTTCCGAAACGGACCAGTGGTAGAGCGTGTGGTAGGTGAACTCGAAGTGGAACTTCTTGCCGTTCCGCACCTTGGAGCAGACGGCGGAAAAATTGGACGCGCCGGGGTCAAAGCCCTTGTCGTCCAGCCAGTCCGCCACGACCTCCCGGAATTCGTCCAGGTTCTTCACCTTGAAGCCGAAGGCCCTGAGCGCGCTCGTGTTCGCGTAGATGCAGTTGCCGTCCACATCGAAGAAGATCAGCATGTCCTCGCTAGAATCCTCGATGCGGGCAAGGATCTTGTTGATGACCTTGTTCGGCTTGTACCTGTTCGTGAAATAGAACATGAGGACGCAGGCGACCGCATAGCCGATTATGGAAAAGTCCACCGGGTTCTTGTTCAGCACGAAGAACACGTCCCAGACGAGGGTGACCAGGAAGCACAGCATGATGGACAGGTAGCGGCTCCAGTAGGCGGGCGGAGTCCGGGCAATCTTGACCGCCAGCGTGACGAAGATGGAAAGCGAAAGGATGTAGGAATAGACGATGTGTATCTGGAAATACATCCGCTTTTCCGCTATAAAGTAGGGCCCCACTCCGTTCCAGTCCACGGCCTGGCACACGAACGCCAGCCCCGACGTGGGGTTCACCAGGAAGATGATGCTGTCCATCGCCGTGACCAGCATGAGCAGGGACTCCAGGAACACCACGATTCCCTTGTCGCCCTGGCGGAAGGCGGTATAGGCAAAGCAGAAGCGCAGCATCAGGAGCAGGATCCAGTTCACGCTTGCAAAGAAGAAGGCGTAGCCGAGTGAGGCGATGATGGGGCTGCCGGTGGCAACGATGAAGACGTGGCTCAGCACGGCGATGCTGGCCGCCACGATGGCGTCTCCAAGCCGTGAGGAGGTCTTTCCTCCGCTCTTCTTGGCGAGGAAAAAGAATAGGAGCAGCAGCAGGTCCACCAGCAGGAAAACCGCCGCAAAGAACAATTTCATAATAGAGACAGTATACCAGATTTTCTCGATTTGTGCTACAAATTTATGCAGAGGTGGGCATGTGGGGCGGCCCTCCCGAAAGCGCCCGGTTCAGACGAGCCTCCCGGAGGCACCCCGTCCGCTACAGCTCGTCCACCCCGATGTGGTAGACGGAGGAGCAGTTGCGGCACACCAGCTCCAGCGGCTCCCCCTTGCCCCGTATGTCGGAAAGCTCCGACGCGGGCAGGGCGCGGACGTGGCGCAGGAAGAGCTCCTTGGAGCAGGGGCAGTCGTAGACCACGCTGCGGTGCAGGGCGACCACCGGGGAGAAGTCCTTGAACACCTGGGCAAGGTAGTCCTCCGTCCCCTTGCCCTCGCTGAACCAGCTCCCGATCGACGGCTTGCTGCAACAGCGCTCCTCCAGATGGGACAGGAGCTCCTCGTCGGCCTTCATGTCCGGGGACGAGGAGAGCTGGCTGCCCTGCTTCGCAACACCCGCGTAGCTGCCGCCCGTCTCGGGCATGACCTGGAGGAAGATGCCGCCCGCGCCGATAATCCGCCCCTGCCGGTCCATCTGTATCGACGTGGTCAGGGCAGTCTTTATCTGCTCGCTGCGGTCAAAGTAGAACACGAGGTCGTCCGCGATGTTCCCGGTCGTGTTGACCGAACTGGTCTGGGGAAAGCGGTCGCCGGGCCGGACGGTCTGCACGCTCATGATGCCCTCCCCTCCCAGGAAGGGCCGCAGGTCCCAGTTCTCCAGGGGCTTGTCCAGCGGAATCCGGTCGGTCAAAAGCTGGCCCCTGACCCAGCCGGCGGAATCGGCCTCCACGTTGAAGCCTTTTGCCGGGGAGGACTCCACATCGTAGCGCCAGCTCACGTGCTCCCGTCCCTTCATCACGGCGGGAATGAGGAGGGCGGCACACAGGCAGGCCTGCCCCAGTATGTAGCTCTCCAGGATTCCCGGGCCCTGCCAGAGCCGGGCATGCTGGGCACGCATCTGGTTCACCAGGTGAGTGCCGTGGAACAGGGCGCCCCGGAAACGCCCGTCGGACATCGTGAAATGCACCATGTCGTCTTCGGGAAGGGCCGTAAGGAACTCCGCGAGCTCCCTGTCTTCAATCGCCGCCTGTATCATATACCTACCTCAGTTTCTTGAATATCTTCGCAAGGACGCCGTTGAACTCGTCAGTGGAATACCGTAGATGCTTCAGGAAGGAGTTGTCCTCCAAAGACCCCAGCACGGTATCCCGCTCCTTCTTGTTGCGGAAGGTGATGGAACGGAAGAAGTCCGTATAGTCCTTCTCGCGGGAGGTAATCGAGGACTCCAGCATCTCCATCGAGACATAGGCGACGTCCTTCGTTATGTCCTCGTACACTTCCTTCGTGAATTCCCCGCTGTCGCGGCTGTACAGCTGCTCAAGCAGGTAGATCGCATAGCGGGCCTTGTAGTCCGGATACGAGCGCTGGCACTCGTCGTAGAAGGCATGCACCTCGGCCCAGCTTTTGATGCGGCCTATCTTGACCAGTGAGAAGAGCTCGTAGACCTTGGACGTGGGCAGCACCTGGCCACCCGCGTTCATCCAGCTGGTGTAGAGGGGGACCTCCTTTATCTTGGCGATGTCGCCTGCGTCCAGCGACTCGATGCCCCGGTCCAGGCCCCACTGCATCAGGTTCTCCACCGCGAAGTACTTCATGATGCGCCGGTACTCCCGGTAGGCCTGGGCGGGCTTCTCCACTATCGCGCCGTACTTGCGCTGGCAGCGGTCGTCCAGCAGCAGGAACTTGGCATCGGGATTCTGGTGCAGGTAGTCCTTGGCGATCTGCCAGCCCTCCTCGGCGGTCCTCGCGGTGGCCGCCTTCTGCCGCATCTCAAAGAGATACTCCGGGCGGGGATTCTGCACGGTCATCTCCTTCAGTGCCTCCGCCGGCAGCTTGAGGTAGCGCTCGGTGAGCTCGATGAGCCGCTTTATGGCGGCCTCCACCTCCTGCATCGTGTCGGGCGCGAGCGGGTTGGTCTCGATGTGCTGCACCTTCACCACCCGCTTGTCACGGGAGGAGAACTTGTACCTGTTGCGGACGATCGCGAACATATTGTAGATGAACCAGTAGGCGGGTATGACGTGCACGGCCTTGCCGTCGCCGCCCGTCGCCACGAGCGAGAAGGGATAGGTTATGTTCAGTTCATTCTGATAGCTGCCCTTGGAGACCAGGACGAACGAGGCGAAGCAGGAGTCGTACTTGAAGTCCGAGCAGAGCCCGGGCCAGAAGCCGCGCCCCGCGACCATCTCACCGTCGGGCGAGCGGGAGTTGTGGTTGGAGCCAATGGTCGCCGCCGAAGCCACGTTGCTCTGCCCCATCACGGTCGCGGCGATCAGGAAGGAGGAGTTGTGGTGCTGCTCGTGGAAGGGGAAGATCAGGTTGTTCAGCAGCTCGCAGCAGGAGACCGTGGAGTTGTCGCCGAGGTAGGAGTTCAGGAGCCTGGCCCCGTACTTGAGATGGCAGTTGCGCCCTATCACGAAGCGGACGGCGACGGCCTGGTAGAACACATGGCTGCCGTAGCCCATGATTCCGTTGACCATCTCCACGCCCTCACCGATCTGGCTCGGTTCCTGCTCGCTGGAGAGAACCGTGATGTTCTTGAGCTTGAAGGCCCCCTTTATGTAGGCGAAGGCTCCGATCTTCGCGTCCTTGAGCAGGGTGCAGTTCTTTATGACCACGTCGTCCTCGACGATTCCGAAGGTGTTGTTCTTGCCGTCATTCCCCAGCTCGGTAAAGGCGACGAAGCGGTCCATGAGGGGCTTGTCCTCGCGGAAGCGGGACCAGAGGTAGGCGTCCGCCGCTATCATGTCGGCAAAGGCAAGGATGCCGCGGTTGCCATTCTCGTTGCCGACCCCGATCCAGATGCGGTTCTCCTCTCCCTCGCCCTCCTTCAGGATTCCCTCGCCGAACTTGGAGTGCCGGGTGCAGCTCATCTCCTGCACGTTGAACAGCATGACCCGGTCGCCGATCTTGTAGTTGGACAGGTAGCCCACGTTGTGGACCACGCAGTCGTCCCCGATGACGACGTCGTACAGGACGGACCGGTATATCCCCGTGTTCAGCTCCAGGTCGTGGAACCTGAGCGTCGCCGGGCGAACGATGCCAAGGACGATTATCCCGTTGAACTCCGACTGGGCTATCAAGGAAGGGTCAAACTCGCCCTCCCCCTCCGGAACGAACACGTTCTGCCAGTCAGGGTCGGAAGAAAAGTTACGGTTCTTCTCCAGCACGGATATCTCATCTTGCGTAAGGTGGCGCTTCCCCACGACCTTCTCAACCGGACAGACGGCCCGGCCCCTGTCCTTCAGCAGCGTTACTTTTGGCATGGGGGCAATTATAAAGCTTTTCCAAGCCTTTTGCAAGTTTGCACACGCTCCAAAGACGGGGCTTGCCCAGTTTCTAGAGATGCCCTATACTATCGTGATATGAAACGACTCTTTCTGGCCTTTGCCACGGCGCTCATGCTGTGCTGCGCGGGAACGGCCGCTGCAAAGGAAGCCTTCCTCCCCAACCTCCACATATACACGCTGGACTCTGGCCTCATGATATTCATAAACGAAGAGCGGAACTCCGCCATGCCCCACGTGGAGCTGGCGAGCCGGGCCGGCTACTCCCACCAGGGCAGCGCCGACGCGGGCTTCTTTGAGCTGTACTACCGGCTCTTCCTCAGCTCCGCTGACAAGGACTTCCTGAAGGACTGCCCCGTAAGCTCCGCGCTGACGGCGGACACCGTGTCCTTCTCCTGCGACGTGACGCCCGACATGCTCACCGAGGCCATACGGCAGCTGTACACCTGCGCCGTGGAGCCGTCCTTCTCCGATGCGGAGATACAGCGGGTGTACACCCAGATGAAGCAGGACATAGCGAGCTACCAGAAGAGCGCGACGGGCTTCCTGAACAGCGCGATAGAGTCCAGGATGTTCCCCGGAGAACCCTGGAAGCAGAACTTCGGCATAAACCTGGAGACATTCAGCTCCTACAGCCTGGCCCAGGTGAAGGGCTTCCTGGAGTCCATACGGCAGTCCTACTACACGCCGGACAACTCCATCCTGATAATCACCGGCAACGTGGACGCACAGAAAATCGCGGAGGCCGTCTCCGACCGCTTCTCCCGCTGGAACACGGCGTTCAGCGGCAACACCAAGAAGAACGGCAGCCTCTATTCCACCAGGCAGCGAAAGTTCGTGCTCTCCTCCTCCATATTCTCCAAGGAGATGACCCAGATAGCGATACAGTACACGGAGTTCTCCGAGGCGGAGGCAAAGACCGCCGCCAGGGCGTTCAACCTGGGGGACTCGCCCTTCATCTCCCTGCTCATGCAGGAGAAGTCGCTCGGCATACGGGGCGAAGGCTACCTGTCCGCAAGCTACTCCAGCGAGGCCGGGACAAACCGGGTCATCCTGCAGGGCATCATGGAGACCCCCTACTCCTTCCTGGACGACAACGAAAAGGCCAGCCCCGAACAGCTGGCGGAGGCAAGCCCGGTGTTCCAGTCCGAATGTTTCGTGGGAAAGACCAAGGAGGCCCTGGGGCTCTCCAAGCGGCAGTTCGACACGGCGCGGGACAAGGTCGCGGCCTCGCTGAACATGGGGAGCTGGGGCAGCAAGGGGCTCGCCGACGCCATCGTCGGCTTCTGGGCACAGCGTTCCTACGTGAAGGCGGAGAACTTCTACTCCACCTTCCTGGCCTACTACGACAGCATCAAGAAGCTGGAACGGCAGGCCTTCGCGGAAAAGATAGACGGCTCCCGCCCCTTCGTGTTCGCAATGGTGAACGACGAGGTGTACCGGGAGAACGAGGCCGCCTTCAGGGAGCAGGGCTACGAGCTCATCACCGAGGACAACGCCGCCTGGTACCAGCTGGCGGCCTACAGCCTCGCCGGAACGGCGGGAACAGGCGGAGATGCGGCAGGCCAAAAAGAAGCGGCCCTGAAAGAAGAGCCGTTCAACCCCGCCGTCTATTCCGGCTACTACATAGACAACATACGGACCCTCAGCTCCACCAAGCTGTCCAACGGCATCCCCCTCGTGGTGAAGTCCAACCCGGGCAGCCAGACGGTCCTCACCTCCATCGCCATAGCGGGCGGGGAAGGAGCCAGCCCCACGGGCAAGCACTTCCTCAGGACGCTGCTGATAAACGCGTTCGCCAGCTGCATTCAGGACGAGATGGTTAAAATGCGGGACGGCGGCCTGCTCTCCGGGGACGTCAGGATAAACGCCTGGACGACGGAGGTGACGAGCTACATCACGATGGAGTGCATGGCCACGGAGCTGGAGCGCGCGCTGACGGCCCTCGTGAACGCGATTGTGTACGGGGACATCCGCCCCCTCTCCGCCGACAAGCTCATAAGCGACCAGAACTATCAGACGCGGCTCAAGACGGACTCGCTCTCCTGGCAGCTCAAGAGCAACGCAATCCGCCACATGTACAAGGGCAGCCAGTACGAGGAGATCTTCAACATCCTGGAGACGGAGGAACTGAGCTCCACGGACTTCCAGTCAATCATCCTCTCCTACACCCAGCTCCTGGACGCGGCCCTCTACTCGCTCGTCATAGCGGGCGACACGGACGCGCAGGAGGCCAGGGAGATGGCCGAAAAGACGATCGGCGTGCTGCGGATGCAGAAGGAGCGGGAGGTGACATTCATACCCCAGCCGGCATACGAGGCAAAGACGCTCAACGTGCAGCTCAAGCACACGTACACCTCGGACCTGGACCCGGCCCTGGCCCCCAAGGAGTCGCCCCTGCTCGTGCCGACAAAGAAATACTACGACCCCATGCAGTTCTATTTCACCGCCCCGGCATACGGCACGCAGCGGGAACTCTTCAACGCCCTCCTGCTGGAGCTGGAGAAGCTCACGGAGGAAGACCTCGGGGAAGGCTACGAGTGCAGGACGGAAAAGGCGACGAGCATCGTCAACGTGGGCATGATAGAGGCGGAGCGGCTGCTGCACCGCAAGAGCTTCATAAACTCGTTCACCGCCGCCCGGAAGAAGCTGGACTCCCTGCTCAAGAGCGGGGACGCGGAGACACGGGCGAAGACCATCGCCGACATACGGCGGCTCTGGAACCGCGACGTCATGATCTCCACGCAGACGAACGACGGGACGGCTCGCCTCATACAGGACGGGATACTGGACGGGAACAAAAGCCTCTACCTGGACTCCTACATCGTAGTGCAGAACGCGACGGCGGATGACTTCATAAAGATATTGGACCGCTACATACCCGAGGAGGGATACCTCAGGTTATTCTCGCAAGACTCACAGGATTAGGCTTCCAGGAAGCCGCGAGGCCTATAAAGAAGCGAACCGAGCCAGTTGCAAAAGTCGGTCACTTTTTGCAACTGGCTTGCAAGAATCTCAGCGGTGCTACGCACCA
>CAMJAJ010000016.1 GCA_946403565.1 uncultured Treponema sp.
GACCATCAGCAGCATGATGTCACTGCTGCGTATGCCGCTTATGCGGGAGGCCTGTCCCAGCGTGACCGGCCGTATCTTTTCCAGTTTCAGCCTGGACTCGGCGCTCAGGGAGACTATCTTCCCGTAGTCGAAGTTCTCAGGAATCCGTGCCCCCTCCATGCGGTGGAGCTTTTCCACCCGCGCGTCCTGCTTTTCTATGTAATAGCGGTACTTGTAGTCCTCCTGCGCCTCCGTCCACTCCCCCTCGCTGAAGTTGTCAGGCTTCGCCGCGCCCGGATGGGCCTCTATGTAGCGCACCGCCTCGTCCACATGGGCATACTTGAGGGCGAGGGCGGCCATCTGCGCGTTGCTGATCAGGCCCGCCTTGAAGCCCTTTTCCCGCAGGCGGCGGTCGGCGGTGTCGTGGCGCAGCTTGAGCCGGTATTCTGCCCGCGCGGTGAACATGCGGTAGGGCTCCTTGGTTCCGAGCGTCACGAGGTCATCGATGAGCACACCGATGTAGGCCTCGTCCCGCCCCAGGACGAGCGGTTCCCAGTCGGGTATGTCGTGCAGGCCGGGGCTGCCCCGTTCCTCCAGCGTCTTCGCGAGCGTGCCGGGGGCCGTCATGTCCCGGTCCGCAGGGGCGACCGGGCCGCAGAGGGCGGCATGGGCGCGGGCGTAGTATGCGGCGTTTATCCCCGCGACCAGCCCCTGCCCGGCTGCCTCCTCGTAGCCGGAGGTTCCGTTTATCTGCCCCGCGTTGAAGAGCCCCGCGACCCGCTTGGTCTCCAGGCTGGGGTAGAGCTGGGTCGGCTCCACGTAGTCGTATTCCACGGCGTATCCCGGCCTGGAGACGGTGCAGTGCTCGAAGCCCTGCATCGTCCGCAGGAAGGTGTCCTGCACGGATTCGGGCAGGGAGGAGGAAAGGCCGTTCAGGTAGATCTCGTCCGTGTCCAGTCCCTCCGGTTCCACGAAGATCTGGTGCCGTTCCCGGTCGGCGAAGCGCATCACCTTGTCCTCTATGGAAGGGCAGTAGCGGGGGCCGACCCCATGTATCTTGCCGGAGTAGAGGGGGGAGCGGCCTATGTTCTCCCGGATGATCCTGTGGGTCTCGCCGTTCGTGTACACCGTGTGGCAGGGGACCTGCTGGCGGTCCACGCGTTCGTCGTCGAAGCTGAACGGGATGATGTCCGCATCCCCTTCCTGCAGCTCCAGGCCGGAAAAGTCGACCGTGTGCCTGAGGATCCGCGGCGGTGTCCCCGTCTTGAGCCGGCCCGTCCTGAAGCCCAGGCGGACGAGGCTCTCCGTAAGCCCGAACGCTCCCGGCTCGCCCAGCCTGCCGCAGGGCGCGTCATATTCCCCGATGAAGATCCTGCCTCCCAGGAAGGTCCCCGTCGTCAGCACGATGGAGCGCACCGGGATGATCCTGCCCCGCTCCGTCACAAGGCCGATGACCTTATGCCGCATGCCGTCCTGCGCTTCCCCGTCTTCTCCGGCGGGCGGCAGGGGGGAGGAGCTTTCTACGGTGAGGATGTCCACCGCCGTGTCCATCAGGGTGGAAAGGTTCTCCTGGGTCTCAAGGGTGTGCCGGGCGAGCTTGGCGTACTCCAGCTTGTCCGCCTGGCTCCTGGGGGCCTGCACCGCGGGGCCGCGGCTCCGGTTCAGCAGGCGGAACTGTATCATCGTCCTGTCGATCAGCTTTCCCATCTCGCCGCCAAGCGCATCGATCTCGCGGACGATGTTCCCCTTTGCGATCCCCCCTATGGAGGGGTTGCAGCTCATCCGCCCAATCGAGTCCACTGTCTGGGTAATCAGGATGGTCTTGAGCCCCATCCGCGCGGAGGCAAGGCAGGCCTCTATGCCGGCGTGTCCGCCGCCGACGACGGCGACATCAAAAGAATCATAGAAAGACATTGCGGCCAATGATAGACCAAAAAGGCCGTTTCCTCAAGTGGGATCAGCCTTCCGCCGGCCCTTCGCCGCCTGCTTCCTTCTTGAAGACGAGCAGCTTGGAGAAGACGTAGTTCAGTACGGTGACGATGACCGCGCAGGCGAACGTCGCTATCCAGTCCTTGTCCAGCCCGAACAGCTTGGGGGGGAGGCAGAGCGGGATGAGCCACATCAGGAACATCTCGATGAGGAGCGTCGTGATGCGGGCGGAGGTGAACTTTGCGGCCTCGGCCAGGATGTTCGGGTCCTTGCTTTCGAACACGAAGATCCTGTTCATGACGTAGGCGAAGCTCACGCCCGCCACCCAGCGGGCGACGACCGCGACCTGCATCCAGAAGGGGTTCTCCACGTCCAGGACCAGGCGCAGGCCCGCATAGGCCAGCCAGCAGACGGCGGTGGTCATGAAGCCCACGATGAGGTAGAGTATAATCTCCTTGTACTGTACGAACAGTTCCTTAAGCTTGTTCACTTTTGTCCTCCCGTTCCTTTCGGTATCCCCACTGTGTAGCTTTCGTCTATGGGGCGCATCTCCAGCCCGTATTCCCGGCCAAGGCCCTCGTCAGCCTTCTTGAACAGGAACACCGTGTCGGCCCCAGGACTCGCCAGGTCCTCCCTGAGGATCGCCTCCTCGTCGCCGCGGCCTATCTGGTGGACCGTCCAGAAGCGGTTCACGGTCAGGCCTTTCTCCATGGCGAACTGGGCCACGTCGAACAGCTCCCAGCTTTCAAGGTTGCTTGCAATGCTGATGTGCCGCAGGTCCTTTCCCGCAAGGGCGGCTTCCATGGCCGGGCTGCATGAGAAGGGGTTCTCGTGCTCCGCCGCCGTGCGGTAGCGTCCGTAGCGGTCCGCCAGGAGGGGGGAGAAGTCCAGCAGATGGAGGAGCAGGCAGGCGGAAAGGACTGCGAACCGCGCGGGCAGCGGGAGCTTCCGCCGGGCAAAGATGCTGCATGCCGCGAAATAGGCGACGTAGAGGCAGAGCCATATCATCCGGCCGGTCGAACGGAAGGTGACCAGGAGCTTGTTTGCGGCGTAGGGCAGGGGGACGGTGAAAAGCAGCCTGCTGCCGAGGCTGACGAGCGGGGAGAGGGCGAAGAGGAACGACATGGCCGCCGCCGCGGCGAGGGCGGCCGCCTTCTTCCGGTCGCAGACAGGTTGTTTCTCCTTGAGCCGGAGTATGAGGCAGGCCAGGAGCAGGACGATGATGCCGAGTCCCAGGTAGGCAAAGCCCTCGTACTGGCCGATTCCCCGGATGGGGAGCGCGGGGAAGAAGCGGGAGTATTCCAGCGGATTCAGCAGGCAGTTGAGGTTCGCGCTGAACTCTCCGACTTCTCCGGCCCCCTTGCCCTTGATGCCGCCTTCAAGTCCGCCGAGGACCCAGGTGGTGAACAGGGAGGTCAGGCAGTAGGAGGCTCCCGCCGCAAGGCTCGTGCCCGGCCTTCTGGTCACCAGCAGGTCGTAGAGGCAGAAGGCGATGAGCGAGAAGAAGCAGGTCACCGCGAAGTAGATGTGGATTCCCACGCTGAGGAAGGCCAGTGTCCCCCAGAAGAACGCTGCCCGTTTTGTGCTGTGGTAGCGCTCCTCGTGGTATACGATGGGGAGGAGCGAGGCTATGACCAGCCACTGGCCGCCGCCGAGGGACTCGTGCCCGTAGAGCCGCTGGAGTATCGTCGGGGAGATGGTGAAAAACAGGCTTGCCAGCAGGGCGTATGCGGGGTGCGGTGCGTGCTTTTTGAGCAGCTGGACGCTGGTCAGGGAGGTGATCATGAAGCCCGCCAGGCCCCAGAGTCCCCAGTATTGGAAGCGGGCGGGGAGGATGGGGGAAAGGAGCTTGCAGAGGACCGCCAGCAGGGGGATGGAGTCCGTGAAGATGACCGAGATGGGCGTGGGGTAGGTCAGCCTGTCGGAAAGCCCGATGGGGAAGGTCCAGGCCCCGCTCCTGAAGCCTTCCCAGCCGATGTAGTGCTGCGATATGTCGCCTCCGGCGAGCAGCCAGCTGTCGTGACCGGGGTTCAGTATCCGTACCCCATATATGAGGATGAAGCACAGCGCGCCGAGGAGGAGGGGGGCTATGACGGTGTACAGGCGTTCGGTTGTCCGCTCGTTTTCAGTCCGCATCTTGCGGGACAGCATAGCACGGAAAGGACGCTTGGGCAAGGGAGCGGACCTGGAGGCGCTCATCCATTTAAAACTTGAATTCCTGCCAAAATGCCTTATAATGGAGATATGAAGAACTTTAAACTGACTTTCCCGGATAACTCCTCTATAGAGGTTGAGAATGAGATAACCCCCGTGACCTTCCTGAACCGTCTTGAGTCCAAGGGACGGGAGATAATGGCCGTCAAGGTGAACAACGAGGTCTGTTCCCTCTACAGCCCCATCCGCGTCACGGCCCGCGTGGAGCCGGTGTTCCTGGATACGTCGGAAGGCTCCCAGATCTACCGCCGCTCGCTCTGCTTTGTTCTGGCGGCCGCTTCCCACAAGATTTTCCCCGGGGCCAGGCTGCTTGTCGGCCACAGCCTGGACTACGGCTACTACTACACGATAGAGAACGGACATCCGATTGTCCAGGAGGAGCTTGACCTCCTGCGCAAGGAGATGCTGCGGATAATCGAGGCCGACGAGGTGATACGGACGGACTACATCTCCTACTCGGAGGCATGCGAGCTGTTCGAAAAGCTCGGCCTGACCGAGACCAGGAAGCAGCTGAACTTCCGCTGCCCGGCCTACATCCGCGTGAACCAGCTGGGTGACTTCTCCGACCTGTACTTCTCGCCCCTGGTCGCCAACACGGGCTGCCTGAAGGTGTTCGACCTGATGATGTACAAGGCCGGCTTCCTGCTCCGCTTCCCCCGGCACAGCAACCCCGGTGTCCTGCGGCCGTTCGAGGACCAGCCCAAGCTCTTCGAGATATACAAGCGTTACAAGGACTGGGGCAAGCGGCTCAACGTCACGTCGGCCGCCTCGCTCAACGAGCTTATCCACGACAGGAAGGTCAACGGCTTCATCGACATAACGGAGACCCTGCAGACCAAGTGCATGTCGGACATCGCCGAGCAGATCCACCAGCGCTCGTCGGTCCGTGTCGTCCTCATCGCAGGTCCCTCCTCGTCCGGTAAGACCACGACGAGCAAGAAGCTGGGCCTGCAGCTGGAGGCGATCGGCTACGTGCCCAAGATAATCAGCTTGGATTCCTACTACCTGAGCAGGGACAAGACGCCCCGGGACGAGAACGGCAACTACGACTACGAGTGCCTCGAGGCCCTGGACGTGGACATGCTCAACCGGAACCTGGTGGACCTCTTTGACGGCAAGACCGTGCAGCTGCCCTCGTATGACTTCCACAAGGGCCTGAGCTACTTCAAGGGCGACACGATGAAGCTGGAGGAGAACGACATCCTCGTGATGGAGGGAATCCACGGCCTGAACGACAAGCTGACCCCGCTCGTTCCCGCTGACAAGAAGTTCAAGATCTACCTGTCGGCCCTGACCCAGCTGAACCTGGACGACCACAACAGGATTTCGACGAGCGACAACCGCCTGATCCGCCGCATCGTCCGCGACTCCCAGTTCCGGGGCAAGAGCGCGGCGGACACGATCGCGATGTGGGAGAGCGTGCAGAAGGGCGAGCGGCTGCACATCTTCCCCTTCCAGAACAATGCGGACGCCATGCTGAACACGGCGCTGGACTACGAGATTCCCGTCCTGAAGGTCTATGCGGAGCCGCTCCTGCGCTGCGTCACGCCGCTCCAGCCGGAGTACAGCGAGGCCGACCGCCTCCTGCAGTTCCTCAGCTACTTCTCAACGATACCCGCGACCGCGGTCCCCAACCGCTCGATTATCCGCGAGTTCATCGGAGGCTCGGCGTTCCACTATTGATGGCTGCCGGGACTGGATTTCGGCTGTCTGCTTTGCCTGGACTGCCAGGCAAAGCTGGTATGCCTATCGGCCGGCCCGCCTGATTCGGTAGAGGGTGAAGTAGGCGTTTACGAAGGCTTCCTCAAGGCTGATTCCTTGGGGAAGCCCTTCTTTTAGGGGCAGGGGGAAGCCGTGGGGCTGCCCGCTGAACTCCAGTAGGTAGTCATATTCCTCCAGCTGCGAGATAAAGCCGTCCTCTTCCTCCTCTGCTTCCGCGCTGACCCTGCCGGTCGCCAGGTAGAGGGCCCGGGGCTTGAAGAAGATGATCCGTTCCTCCGTCCCGGTGTTTTCCCGTATGTATCCGTAGGCCTCCTGCGCCTGGCTGCTGAAGGCCTGGTAGTCGCCGCTCCTTCCCCGCCTCAGGTTCTCCACCCCCAGATACAGCATGGTGCAGGAAAAGACGCCGATGACCAGCAGGAAGAAGGCCTTGTAGCAGCGCCTGAGGCCGGTGTCCGCCAGTCCCTCGTAGCCGTAGGCCGCGAACAGCAGCATGAAGGGCAGGATGGGGAAGAGGAAGCGGAAGTCCCTCGGGCCGGGCCAGATGACGTAGACTGCGAGCAGTCCCAGGCTGTAGATGACGCTTACCGCCTCTTCCCTGCCTTTGCGCATGACGCCCAGCACGATGAGGGGGAGGGCCACCAGGTAGGCGGCGATGCGGATTGCCATGGGGCACAGCCCGTGGCAGGCGAAGAACTCGCTGAAAAAGAAGGGGTAGGAGGCCGCGTTGCATGCCAGTCCCTTGAGCGAGAATGAATCAAAGAAGCCCAGGTCGGAGCGGCCCGGCGAGGCGGGCAGGAGCAGCCTGGAGAGGGCGAAGCAGAGGGCGAACGAGGCGTAGAGGCAGAGGTGGGCGGAGGCCCTGCTGCCGGAGAGCGGGTCCGTCCAGGCCTGGATGAGCCTGCTTTTGCCGCATGTCTTCCGCAGGAGCAGCATGGCCTCCGTGCAGGCGAAGGCCATGAGCAGGATGAGCCCCTGGAAGCGGCAGCTGTAGGCGTACATGACGCAGAAGCCCGCCGCCGCCGCTGACAGGCATTGCCTGACGCTGCCGCCTTTCCTGTCATACACCCCATAGAAGCACATGACCGCAAGGCTGGAGAAGAGCAGGAAGGGGATGTCCGAAAGGACGTTGTTCAGGTAAGTGACGAGGGCGGGACTTACGGCGAGCAGGAACGTCGCGGCGGCGGCGTTCCGGGGCTGCATGCGTTTCCGGTAGAAAAAGGCTATGGAGCTGATGAAGGCGGCGAAGCAGATGACCATCGGGGCTTTCAGCGCGAGCAGGTTCAGGCCCCAGGTCTTATAGAAGGGAAGCAGGATCAGGGCCGTCCCGTACTGGTAGCCTACCTGCGGGCGGGCGGGGTTGTCCTGTCCGGTCGCGAGCACCTGGGCCTGCGCTATGTACTCGGCAAAGTCGTCGCCCCAGGTCTGCCCCCTGTCGATGAACAGGGCGGCAAGCAGGACGGAGGCCAGGGCCGGGAGGATCCAGCTTTTGCTGGAACTGCCGGAACGCCGTACGATGCCGTCCACCGTGAGCAGGATGAGGCCGAGGGCTGCTCCGGCGATGAAGAGCGCAAGGCGCTCGTTCCTGCGGTCATAGGCGGGGAGGGCACAGAGGTAGAAAAAGGCCCAGAGGCCCAGGGCCGCGAAAGGAATGTACCAGTCGAATTCCGCTGTCCGCCGTATCCGCATGCAGATGAAAAGGATTGCCCAGGAGATGACTGCGGGGACCATGCAGGTCAGGATGGCCGTGGACCATGAGGAGAAGCGGGCGGACCAGACTTCATGGGTCAGCTGCCGCCTCGCGAGGGCTTCCCCGAATTGTACGATGGCGGTCTGGACAGGTGGATGCCTGAGCAGGATGGCTGCCAGGCATGACAAAAGGAATAGCAGGGGGATGGCAGGGGAGAAAGCAATCCGCCCTATCCTTGATCTCCAGCTGTCCATCTAGGCTTCCTTGAATTCCGCGCCGATCGTTTCCATGACGGGATAGAAGCGGGGGAAGCTGACCGAGCAGCATTCCGCTCCCTTCACCTTGACCGTCTCGCCTTCCTTGAGCGCGAGCCCCAGGCAGGAAAGGGCCATCGCCACGCGGTGGTCGGCATAGCTTTCCACCTCGCCGCCGTGGATGCGGAAGGCCGGGTTCGCGCTGCCGTCCGCACGGAGCGGGGAGTGCCCGTGCACGACCATGAAGTCCGGCCCCGCCTCTATGTCCGCACCGAGCTTGCCGAGCTCCTTTTGAAGGACTTCGATGCGGTCCGTCTCCTTGCGTCGGCAGACGGCGATGTCCTCGATGCAGGTGTCCCCTTCGCTGAAGCACGCCGCGACCGCTAGGGCGCAGATTGCGTCGGGCAGGCCGGACAGGTTCACGTGGAGGCTTCCTCCGGGGCAGTTTTCTGTGGAGAGCCGGCCGTTTCCGTTCCTGGCCTTCCGTCCGCCCCTGACCGTCAGGGCCGCCTTTTCCCTGTCCAGCTCTATGTCCGCCCCGAGCGAGCGGAGGATCGTGACAATCGCGTCGTCCCCCTGCGTGCCGGAACAGTCCACGTTGTCTATCGTTATCTCGCTGTCGGTCAGCATGGCCGCGACGAGCGGGAAGGCGACCGCCTCCCAGTCGCTGGGGACCGTCGTATCGAATCCGGGGAAGATGCCCTTTCCGGTGACGCTGATGTGCTTGAAGTCCTCGGACATGGAGACCTCCGCGCCGACCTTTTCCAGCCATTTCTGTGTCATCGTCAGGTAGGGCGTCTCCTTGGGGTCGGTCAGCTCCAGCTCCACCGGTGCATCGAGCCTGAGCGCGGCCATCATGAGGCCGGAGATGTACTGGCTGGACGCGCTGCCCGCCGTGGTCAGCCGGTAGGGCTTCTTGACGGGGCCACGCAGTATCAGCGGGCATGTCGTTGCCCCGGGCCGTGAGGTGTGCGCCTCCGCCCCCAGCTGCCGCAGGGCATCCACCACGTGGTCCACGGGCCGCCTCCGGATGCTCTCGTCCCCGGTGAAGACGGTCCAGCCGTCCAGCGTGGCGGCGAGCGGGGACAGGAAGTAGAGCAGGGAACCGGAGTTTCCGACGTTCACCACGTCATCGGGCAGGTGGAAATTCCTGCCCGCGCCCTGGACGGTCCAGAGCTTGTCCTCTTCCCTGCCGAAGTCCACGTTTGCCCCGAGGAGGGGAATCGCGGCTGCCGTGCTCCGGCAGTCCGCGCTCGGAAGGGGATTGCGTATGCGGGATTCCCCTTCCGCAAGGGCCGCCAAAAGCAGCGCGCGTATGGTGTGCGACTTGGATCCGGGTACCTGTATGTGCCCTGAGAGGGAGGAGTGTTTCGTTGTGATGTCCATGCCGTAAGGCTATCACAAACGCGGGGGAATCTCAAGTGAGGGACGTATCCTGTATGGGGGCCGGGGCCTGCTGGCTGCTTTCCTGCAGCGGCGGGCTGGAAGGGGAGGGGAGGCTTTCGCCCTTCGGCTTCCTGGCGTGGGGGAGGGCGGGCCTTCCGTTCTTGCCGCGCAGTCCTTTCATCCAGCGGACGAGCTTTTCAAAGAGGTCTGCAAAGAAGCGGATAATCCGGGCGAAAAACGACGGATGCCTGAGCTTCTCCAGCCGTTCGTAGCCGGCCATCAGCTCGTCGTCGCTGAAATCCTTGCGCTGGCTGTTCTCCTCCAGCTCCAGCTCCAGCTGGCGGGTCCTGTCCACCTGCCTGTCCAGGATGACGGCGTTTATCGTTTCCCAGCCGATGCCCTTTGCCGCCTCAAGCCTCCGCTGTCCGGCGACGAGCTCCATGTCGGCGTTGAGCGTTATCGGGTTCAAAAGTCCGTAGGTCTTCAGGCTGTCCTTCAGGGCGTCTAGGTCTCCGAGGTCCTGCCTGATCCGCTTCTTTACCTTTATGTCGCTTATCTTAACAAGCATCCGTCCTCCTTGCCCCCTTAGTCAAGCAGGCTGTTTCCAAAGTCTTCCTCGTCTCCGTTTCCGCCTTCATCGTCGCCAGGCGTTTCTTCCAGTCCGTCCTGCTCCGCAGGGGTCCGCTTCTTGATGAAGAGGTCCCAGAAGCTGCTGGTGGGCGCGCCGTCCGTGCCCTCCTCCTCCTCTTCGGTCTTGACGACGGGCTTCCTGCTCTTGAGGAACTTCAGGTCCGGCATGGCGAGCGGGCTGTCCTTCCCGTTGTCCTCGAACTGGAATCCATATCCCGACTTGTAGCGCTCCTTCTTGAGCCGCTGTATGCCGAGCGTCTTGCTGGCGTTGTAGCTGTGGCGGGTACATTCCTTCGTCGGCTCCGTCCCTTTCAGGAAGTAGGCCGTGACCTTGTGGCCGCCGCACGCCTCGGTGAGCAGGTCCCCGCTGACCGAGCACACCTCCAGCTTGACCACGCCTTCGGGGATGCTGTCGGTGAAGGCCTTGTAGCCCTTCCCCTTGTTGGCCTCGTGCATGAAGTCGCCCCATGCGACTCCCGCAAGCGTGGAACCGGTCAGCGAAAGTCCGAGGGACTGCCCGGGCCTGTCGAAACCGAACCAGAAGGCCGCCGTGTAGTAGGGGGTGAATCCGACCGTCCAGGCGTCCGCCCAGTTCTGCGTCGTTCCCGTCTTGCCCGCGGCCGGCATGGTGAAGTCGTCTCCGTTCATGTTCTTGAACTTGAACTTGTTGCCGGTGCCCTTCCGCTTGCCGATGGTCCAGGCGGTCGCGTCGAAGTTGGAGCCGTAGTTGAGCGATCCCGTCTCGACGGTCTTCTTCAGGAGCTCCTGCATGATGAAGGCGGTCTCCTTGGAGATGACCTGTATGTCCTCGCCTTTCTTTTTCTGTGCGGCCCGCAGCTCATACTCCGGGTCCATCACGATGTTGCCGTTCCTGTCCTCCACGTTGCGGATGGCGATGGGGGTCACCTCCTTTCCGTTGTTGGCGAATGTCGCGAATGCCTTCGCCATCTCTATCGGACGGACGGAGCAGACGCCCAGGCCGATCGGGTAGAGGGGCAGGAAGTTCCGCGACTCCAGCTCCTGCTGGTCTATCCCCAGCAGGGCGGTCGCCCGGCTTATTGCCGCGTCGAACCCGATGGTGTCCAGGATCTTGAGCGAGGGAATGTTCATCGAGTGGGCCAGGGCGTACCAGAGCTGCACGTCGCCCTCCCATACGCCCTTGAAGTCCTGCGGGATGTAGGGCGTTCCGTCCGCGTTGTGGAAGACGACCGGCGTGTCGCTTATGACGCTCGCCATCGTGTACTGCTGGCTGTCTATGGCCGCGGAGTAGTAGAGCGGCTTGAACGTGGATCCGGGCTGGAGCTTGGACTGCACTGCCCTGATGAACTGGTTGGACTGGTCGTACTTGGAGCCGCCGACTA
>CAMJAJ010000017.1 GCA_946403565.1 uncultured Treponema sp.
CCGCCGCTTCCTCCAGCTCCACGGCGATAGCGAGGGCCGCAGACCTGATACGGGGCGGCGTGAGCGATGCGGTGGTCGTGGGAGGGATGGACATCGTGTCCGACCTGGAGCTGCTGGGCTTTGATTCCATGGAATGCATTGCCCCGTCGCCGACGAACCCCTTCAGCGGGAACCGCTCCGGCATCAGCCTGGGGGAGGCGGCCGCGTTCTTTGTCCTTTCCCGGGATATGCTTGTCCCGGACGACCCCGCCGTCGTGCTTGCGGGCTACGGGGAGTCGGCGGACGCCTTCCATGTCACCTCGCCCGACCCAAAGGCGACCGGGGCAATGGCCGCGATGCGGCAGGCCCTCGCGTCCGCCGGAATAGGGCCGGAGCAGGTGGACTATGTGAACCTGCACGGGACCGGTACCCGGCCGGGGGATGCCATGGAGGCCCGTGCGGTCTCCACCGTGTTCGGCCCTGATGTCCCCTGCAGCGCGACGAAGTCCGTGACCGGACATACTCTGGGGGCGGCGGGAGCCGTGGCGGCGGCGGTCTGCTACGAGGCGCTCGTGCGGAATGCCATTCCGGCCCAGGCCTGGGACGGACAGTACGACGGAAGCCTCCCTCCGATACGGATAGCGGGGGCTGGCGCTTCCCAGGAGGGGCGAAGGCCGCTCCGCTACTGCATGAGCAATTCATTTGGATTTGGCGGCGTGAACGTGTCGCTGATTTTTCATAAGGATTAAGATGATGGATGAAGCTAGGAGCGTCGGGACGGCGACCGTCCCGCAGTACATTCCAACGGAAAAGCTTATCTCGCTCGTTCCCCACCGGGGAAAGATGTTCCTCCTGAGCCGGGTGACCTCCTATGACGTTCGGAAGAACAGCATCGTCGCGGAGTACGACATTACGGAATCATGCATCCTCTACGACGATGAGCTTGGAGGCGTTCCCGCCTGGGCAGGATTTGAGATGATGGCGCAGAGCATCTCCGCCCTGTGCACGATACAGCAGATCTGCAGCGGAGGGGCGGATTCGGCCGTTCCTGGCGTCATACTGAGCGTGAACGGTTTCAGCTCGCGGGCCTGCGCCATCAGCGCGGGCAAGACCGTTGAGCTGAAGGTGTGCGAGAGCTACCGGGCCGACAACGTGTGCCGCTACGATTGCCAGATGTACGAGCGGGGCGGGGACGAGCCTTTGGCTGACGCCGCGATCACCGTGATGGGAATCGAGGACATGCGTTCATTCTTTAGCAGCTTGGAGTAGACGGGTATGGATATGAAGAAGGTTTTGGTGACGGGGGCCAGCGGCGGAATCGGCAGGGCCGTGGCCGTGGCTGCCGCGGAGGCGGGCTACTACGTCATAGCGCATTACAGGCAGGGGCAGGACCGTGCCAAGGAGACCCTGGACCTCGTGCAGGCCGCGGGCGGTCAGGGCGAGCTGGTCCAGTTTGACGTGACCGACAGGGAGGCCTGCCGGCAGGCCCTGGACGGCATTACCGAGCGGCACGGGGCCCTGTGGGGTGTCGTGAGCAACGCCGGGGTCAGCCGGGACAACACCTTCCCGGGACTCAGTGGCGAGGACTGGGACTATGTCGTGCACACGAACCTGGACAGTTTTTTCAACGTGGTGCAGCCCCTCACCATGCCGATGTGCCGCAAGAAGCGGGGGCGGATCATCGTCATCTCGTCCGTGAGCGGAATCATGGGAAACCGGGGGCAGACGAACTACTCCGCCTCCAAGGCGGGCCTGATCGGGGCGGCCAAGGCCCTCGCGGTGGAGCTTGCCAGCAGGAGCATCACCGTGAACGCCATTGCTCCGGGAATCATAGAGACGGACATGATACAGGATGCCCCGATTGACGAGATTCTGAAGGCCGTTCCCATGCGGCGGGTCGGACGGCCGGAGGAGGTGGCCGCGCTGGCGGTGTTCCTCCTGTCGGAGGCTGCCGGGTATATTACGAGGCAGGTCATTTCTGTGAACGGGGGTATCGTATGAGTGGACAGGAATTCAGGAGGCATGACGGAAGGAGGCGCGTCGTCGTGACGGGCGGCGGCATAATCAGCGCGCTCGGTGACAGCTGGGACGTGGCGCTGCAGAACCTGAAGGCGGGCAAGAACTTCATCAAGTACATGAAGGAATGGGACAAGTACGAGCGGATGAACACGCGGCTTGCCTGCCCGTACGAGGGAACGTTCCCCGAATATCCCCGCAAGAAGATACGCGGCATGGGGCGGGTCGCCCGCCTTTCCCTCGAGGCAACGGAGCATGCCCTTGACATGGCGAAGCTGAAAGGCGAGGACGGCCAGGTGCTGGAGGAGCTGCACAACGGAAGGACCGGCGTGGCCTACGGGTCCTGCATGGGAAGCACGGAATCCGTCGTGGAGCTCTATTCAATAGAGCTGGACAACTGCTCGTCCAAGATAAACTCGCAGACCTATATCAAGGGGATGCCCCAGACCTGCCTGTGCAACCTGAGCGTGTTCTATTCCCTGCGGGGCCGCATGATCACGACGAACTCCGCCTGCACGTCGGCCAGCCAGGCGATAGGTTTTGCATACGAGGCCATCGCCGCCGGAATGCAGGACATCATGATCGCGGGCGGGGCAGAGGAGCTGGTCGCTCCCGACGCGGCCGTGTTCGATGCCCTCGGGGCCACCGCCTGCCTGAACGATAAGCCCGGCCTGGAGCCCAAGCCGTTCGACAAGGACCGGGACGGACTGGTCATCGGGGAAGGGGCGGGCACGCTCATCCTGGAGGACATGGAGCATGCCGTCGCCCGCGGCGCGCCCATCATCGCGGAGGTCGCTGGATATGGGACGAATGCGGACGGCACCCATGTCACCAACCCGAACCCCGACACCATGGCCCGCTGCATGGAGCTTGCCCTGGAGGACGCGGGGATAGGCCAGGCGGACATAGCCTATGTGAACGCGCACGGCACTTCCACCGTCACGGGTGACATCGCCGAATCCAAGGCGACCTACAAGGTGTTCGGCAGGCCGGTGCCGATTAGCTCCACGAAGAGCTACATAGGCCATACGCTGGGAGCCTGCGGGAGCATCGAAGCCTGGATTGCCATAAACATGATGAACTGCTCCTGGTTCCATCCCAACCTGAATCTGACCGAGGTGGACCCGAACTGCGCCCCGCTCGGCTATATCATGGGCAATGGACTGGAGCTGTCGGCGGACTACGTCATGTCCAACAACTTTGCTTTCGGCGGAATCAATACTTCGCTCGTCTTCAAGCGGACCACGGGCTGCTGAAATTCCCGGCGTGCAGCTGCATCCCTTTCAGCCGCCTCTTGCGGCTGACTCTCTGAGCCAGTTGCAAAAGTGACCGACTTTTGCAACTGGCCTCTCTCCTTTACAAATGCGGGGGCGTGCCGTATACTGGTGGTATGGTGCACGTTCCCGTAAAGGTCAAGATGCCCTTCCTCTGGGGCAGGGCCGTTTTCAAGAAGGATGATTGGCGGAATATCAATCTCGTGGTCGGCCCCAACGGGTCGGGCAAGACCCTGCTGGTGGAGTCCATTGCCAAGGAGTTCGCCGCTGCGGGCTATTCCGTCAAGTTCTTCCGCGCGGACGAAGGCGAGGCCAGGGAGGCGCTTGCCATCGTGCAGGGCAACGAGGCCGTCCGTCAGAAGATACAGCTCGTGCTTTCCAGCATGTTCGGCAAGACCATCGTGTTCAAGCAGGGGGAAGGCGGCTCCTACATCCCCGTCGTCGTGAACCGCGCCTGGAACGTCGAGTACGACCTGGAAGAGGTTGAGTGCCACGGCCTGCGGGAGATCATAACCCTCCTGTCCGCCCTGTACGCCAACACGGGCAACAGCTGCCTTGTCTTTGACGAGCCGGAGCTGCACCTGCACCCGCAGTTCCAGCAGTTCTTTGCCGAGGAACTGAGGCGGGTGTCCGCCCGGCATCCCAAGCGGATGTATTTCGTGATTACCCACTCCCCCTTTTTCATCGACCTGCGTTTTCCCGAGGAACTGCTCGGGGTGCTGGTCTGCCATACGAACCGGGAGCCGATGCACATAGAGTCGCTCGGCCGCCGCGACGAGGACCTTCTGGGCCGCTTCCTGCCCCGGTTCAACAGCTATCACAAGCAGTTCTTTTTCTCCGACAGGCAGATCTTCGTGGAGGGCTACACCGACCAGCAGGTGTTCGCGAGCCTGCTGCCGTACCTGCACACGGAACTCGGGGTCGCGGGGACGGGCATCATAGACGTGGGCGGCAAGGACGAGCTGGGGGTATTCTGCAAGGTGTGCGCCCTGCTCGGCACGGACAGCCGCATCATCACCGACCTGGACTCGCTGTTCGGGGGCAAGCTGCGTGACGTGTTCTGCTCCGATGTCCGTTCGGCCCAGTGGCTGGAACGCCAGGAGGAGCGGCAGCTGCCCTTTTATCGGAGCATCTTCACGGAGCGGGAGATGGGGACCAAGATCACGCTGGAAAAGCTCATATCCCGTCTGGAGCGGTACCTGGCGGTCATAGGCCGCGCCCTCTGCGCCGTTCCCGGCTCTGCGTCCGAGTCTCCGCTGCCTGCCGGTCCGCTGGAAACGGAGATTGCGCTCCTGGTGGAACGGCTGGACGCGCTGGACCAGAAACATTCCCGGGCGGAAAACGTGGACACCTTCAAGACCGTCGTGCTGCAGGGCGTGATGGCGGAAGGCCCCCTCCAGGCCCAGCTGGAGAAGCACCTGAGCGCGTCGGTCGCCGATGCCCTGCCCAAGGTCAGGAACCTCTTCAACCTCATCCTTGCCGCCGCATCTGCCGCAGGGGTCTACATACTCCCCTTGGGGTGCATCGAGCACTACTATACCCAGTCGTCCGTCCGCTACATGCCGGTCGCGGGCAAGGACCGCCTCTTCCACATGGAGCGCAAGCACCTGCTCAATGCCGACCCCGAATCCGTGCGCAGGGAATACGCCTCCCTCCTTTCCATACTGGAGTCCGCCTGCGCCAGGTAGGCGGCAAAGTAGTGCGATTTTTTTGTTTTTTGTGTAACCAGTTTCCATTTCGTTGTTTTGGTATATAGAATGGCACGGATGAAACTCCTTGAAACCGGCTGCAGGATGGGCAAACCTGCGGCCGTTTTTTTTGCCATATCTGCTGGACGGAGGTCGGGTAGGACATGCTGTATATAATGAGGCACGGAAAGACGGACTGGAACGCGATGTATAAGCTGCAGGGGCGCACGGACATACCGCTCAACGAAGAGGGGAGGCGCATGGCTGCGTCCGCCCGGGAACAATACAGGGGCATCCATTTTGACGTATGTTACTGTTCCCCCCTGGTCAGGGCAAGGGAGACCGCCGGAATTTTTCTTGAGGGGTCTGGCGTCCCCATCGTATACGACGAGCGGCTCAAGGAGATGTGCTTCGGCATATACGAGGGCTGCGAGCACATCTTTGAGAAGCCCCATCTGCCCATCTACACCTTCTTCAAGGACCCCGCGCACTACAGGGGAGTTGAGGGGGGCGAGACGTTTGACGAGCTGTTTGCCAGGACGGGTGCTTTCCTGCGGGAGGTCGTCGACCCCCTCCTTGAGCAGGGGAAGGACGTCCTTGTCGTGGGGCACGGGGCCATGAATTCCAGCATCGTCTGCCAGGTCCGGGGACTGCCGTTGGACCGCTTCTGGGATGCCGGAATAGAGAACTGCCGCCTGATGCTGCTAAAGTAGGCTGAGCCAGCTTGATGCAAGGTCCGGCCAGAGGCGGACATCCCTGTATGCGTCGGGGCCGGCGTTGAAGTATTCCTCCGGTGCGGCGGACTTTGCTTCCCCTGCGGGAGCGTCCGGGAACTGCGCCTGGAGTTCTGCCCGCCTCCGCTCGGAGACGTTGACCCCCCTGCCGGATTTCACCGCCTTTACGGCGAGCATGACCTGCTCCATCGTGTACGGCTCCCCGAACCTGCCTTGAAAGAAGTCCTCGGTCGCCACGCTCAGTCCATGGAAGCCCTTCGGAAACACGTAGTGGGCGAAGGGTATGCCTTTGTCTTTGAGCGCATGGGCAAAGAGGTAGCTGTTTTCCACCGGGACCAGGTTGTCCGTGGCCGTCTGCCAGAGGAAGCAGGGCGGGGTCTTTTCGCTGACGTTCTTTTCCAGCGAAAAGTAGCGTAGCTCGTCCTCTGCCGGATTCTTTCCGATGAGGGCCTCTATGGAAGACGGATGCGTATAGCTGCCGGTTGTGATCACCGGGTAGCAGAGGATTGCCCCGTCCGGGCGGCAGGAGAATCCTGCGTATGCCGCGTTCTTTTCGATTGCATCGTCGTGATGGACGGCAAGCGTTCCGCATACGTGGGCTCCTGCGGAAAATCCGCAGACAAAGAGCCTTTTGCCCAGCGAGTATTCTTCTGCCCGTGACCGGAGAAAGCGCACCGCGCGGGCTATGTCCTCGAGGGGCTGCCGCTTGAGCGGAACCGACATCGTGATGTCGGTCGTGTAGGTCAGGACGAATGTGTTGTAGCCCCTCCCGTAGAATTCCTTGGCGACGAGCTCCCCTTCCTGCGGGACGCACACGCAGTAGCCGCCTCCCGGCACGACAAGCAGGCAGTCGTGCGTTCCCTCGTCATGCAGGTATGCGTGGATGTTCGGCACGAATCCGTATGCCGCTCCGTAGCTGTATTCGCCCTCTTCCCAGATGGCCTCGCTGAAATTCCTCATTACAGTGCCTCCGTGCCCAGTATAGCACAAAAGGGCTGCCCGAGGAACTGTTTTTTTGTTACGGGCAGGGCCGTTCTGAGGTTTTCCCGGTATGGATAGCTACCATGTGTACTGGCTTCTGGACGAGCTGCAGGCCCTCGTCAAGAATGAGGTCATAAACGAAGAGACCGCACGGAAGATTGCCGCCTATTATGCTCCCCAGTCGGAAAGTTCCTCTGGGACAGGTCCGGCGGCAGCTGTTCCTGCTTCCTCCGGGGCCGGGGTTGTTGACGACGGTCCTGTTCCGGTCGGGGCCTCCCCGGCCGTGCCGCCTCCTGCCCCCGGCGTGAAAAAAGGCCGGCAGGATGTCGGCAAAAAGAAAGCCCTCCTGACCGTGGCGAGCATTCCCGTCCTGCTCAGCGTGACGGCGGCGGTGCTGATTTCCGCCGGGGTGATCTCGCTCATCGCATACAACTGGTCCGCCATTCCCCGTACGGCGAAGGCGGTGTTCGCTTTCGTGCTCCTGCTTGCCATACAGACCGGAGGTTCGTTCGTGTTCGTCCAGTCCGGAATGAAGCAGGGGCGTTTTTCCAAGGACTCGTGGCGCGAGGGTGTGGCGGTCCTGTGGTCGCTGATGTTCGGCGGCGTGGTCGCCTTCATCTCCCAGATATGCCGTCTTCCGGGCGACACGACATCCTTCCTGCTCGTGTGGTCGGTCTCCTCCATACTGTTGACGTATGCCATGCAGTCCGTCGGGGCTTTCGTCATATCCCTGCTGCTTTCGGCCTCGTACGTCGTGTCATGCGGTTCCGGGGGAGGGATGGCCCTGCTGTTCTATCTGCTGTTCGCCGCCCTGTGTCCTTTCTCGCTCCGCTTCAAATATGGGAGCCGCATCATGCTCCTCTTTTCTGCAGCCATGCTGGGGTTCGCGCTCGACAAGTCCATGCCCGGCCTGTGGACGGTATGCTCAGTATCCTTGGCCGTGCTGGGCCTTGAGTTTGCCCTGTCGCGGAACTATAGGAGACTTGCAACCCTCTCCGCCGCCGGCCTCTGCATCCTGCTGCTGGTTCTTGCCAACGACTGGGTCTGGACCGGCATAGGATGGCAGAACATCCGCGGAGCCCATTCGATAGTAGGAATCGTGACGGACATCGTCCTGGCGGTGGGCCTGACAGGGGCCGCCGTTGCATGGCCGTTTGTCACCCGCCTGTGCGGGAGGAGGCCGCCGCGATGGCAGCTTGCCTATCCCTTCTGCGCCCTGGCCGTATTCGTCCTGTTCTTCGTGTACTCGTTCTTTCCTCGGGAGACGCAGCGCGCCCTCTGCCTTGCTCCGACGGTGGTTGTCCTGTTGTTCTCCGTCCTCTTCCTGGCACACGTGCTGCACTCCAAGATGGCATACTCACTCTTCCTGCTGTTCTTCCTCTGCTGCTCGTCGCTCATCGCGGGCCTGAACCTGCCGGTCTTTGCCGTGGCCCTGCTCCTGCTCCTTCTGGAGGCGACCGGAACATTCCCTTCTTCCGTAATGAGGGGGGCGGTCTTTGTCCTGCTCCTTGCCGCCACCGCCTGCATGGTGCTGGAACCAAGCCAGTCATGGCACGGAGCGTCCATGCTGCATTACGCCCTGTTCGAGCCACGCGCCTTGCGCTGGCAGGTCGCCCTCTACGCCCTGTACCTGCTTGCCGCGGTCTGCCTGTTCATGAGGAAGGGGACGTCGCTTGCGAAATCTGCGGACATAGCGGTCAGCTGCGTCGCCGTCATCCTGCTTTCCGCGCTTGACATGGCGTTCGGTTTGGGGAAGGACCAGCTCTGCATGTGCTATTTTTTCCTGGTGCTGCTTGCTTCTGCCTACCATCTGCTGGGACGGCAGGACGGGGAGGCGAGGGAACTTGATGTGTATGTCCTGCCGTTCGCCGCGCTCGCCTGCTACTTCTTCTGGGCGGCGGCGTTCGTGATGAAGCTCAACTGTCCTGCCCTCTCCGTCTCCGCATTCCTGCTCCTCTTTGAGGCGGTCGGCCGCTACCGGGCCAGCCGTGATGGGGGAAAGGAAGAAAACGCCTGTGTGTACGTCGTTTCCAGAGTACTGACCGTAGCCTGGATGCTGGCGGCCCTTTTTATGTCGGCGGACGGGTCGGCGCTTGCCGTGTATGAGCGGCATTCCCTTCCTTTCCAGGCCGTCTCGTGTGCCTGTGTCGTCCTGGTCGCCCTTGTCCTGTTCGTCCTGTCGCGTGGCTGGAAGGAATCGCTGGACATGATTCTGCTTCTTGCCGCCGTTCTGCTTCTGTGCGTTTGGTGCGACAGCGTCAAGGCAGATGACGACAGCCGCGTGCTCATGTTCCTGCTTCTGTTCGTCTCCGCGGGGCTGTACGCCTTCATACGGTTCAGATGGCAGGGCCGCCGCGCCTGGCTGCCGTACTTGCTGGCGTTTGTCGCCGTAATCGTCATCGTGCTGTATGAGAATACGGGCAGGGTGTTCCTGTGCTCCCCGCTTATCCCCCTGTTCGCCGCCCTGTATTTTTACGGGAGGGAAAGAGGTTCGGTTTCTGGCGGAAAGCTGTCCGGGGTTTCCCCGCATATAGGGGAAGTTTGCTGCGCCGTGTTCGTGTTCGCATCCGCGCTGACGGATGGAAAGCTGTATGGCTCGTCCCATCTTTACGGCGGCGGAGTTTTGGGCCTTGTCTCCATATATAGTGCCCTGGCCCTGTATGCTGTCATGGCCCTCCTGCCTGCTGTAGTCCTGCTCTGCAAGAAGCGGATGTGCAATGCCGTCCTTGCCTTGTATTCCGTCGCGGTGCTTCTCTGCCACGCGGCCCTGATTGCCAAGCCGGGAATCAAGCTTTCCTCCGCCATGTCCTTTTTCAGTTTTGCATGCGTGTTCCTGTTGGCGGGTTATTATATCTGGGAGGCGTATACGGAGGGGAAGCTTGCGAAGGCTAACGTCGCCGCATGTTATGCAGCTCTTGCGCTGGTGATAAAGTTCTTCAGCGACGACTATGGCTTTGTTGCGAAGGGAATCCTGTTCATCGCGCTGGGAATAGCCATGCTGCTGTTGAACCTGCTTTTGTATCGGGTTGAACGGAGGAAAAAGACCGCCGGGGAGGTTCCGAATGAAGTTGCCGAATAAAAGGAGGGCCCTGCTGCTGGCCTGTGCCGTCGCCCTGCAGCTGTTCGTTGCCCTTTCCCTCCTGCTGTATACCGCGCGGGTGCGGGGATATGCGGAAAAGCGCGGGCGGGTGATTTCCCTCGCGTGCATGGCCTATGACCCGTTCAGTCCCTTCAAAGGCCGCTATGTCAGGCTCACCTTCGGGCAGTCCCAGGTGCCGGGGGAAGGGCTTGACGACGAGAGCGTGGAGCTTGCGAAGTCAGGCGGGAACAAAAAGGTGTACTGCCGTATGCAGGAGGGGGCGGACGGACTCTGGACCGTGACGGCCCTCCGCGAGCGCCTGCCCCAGGACGGGGCCGTCTATATCGAGGCTACCTGCCTGTACTGCAGCTATGACTACGATGCGGATGAAAAGCCCCTGCGCACGGTGCGGCTGAAGTATGCCTTTGATGAGTATTATATGCAGGAGGACTACGCCCGCTACGTGGACGGCATACACTGGGACGACTTCAATGCCCTGGAGCCGGTGCTTTCGCTGTATGTCGCCAAGGACGGCCGATGCATCCAGCAGGGGCTGACCGTGCTGGACGCAGGCGATCGCATTTCCATAGAGGACTACTGCCGGAGGAAGCTGGGAAAATAGGGGCTGTGACCCGGGGCATCCTGCCAGAGGGGTGCGGCCTGTCCACTGGTGTCGGCGGATGAATCCAATCTTTTTGCTGCACGGATGCGGACCACTAGATTGATAATGGGCTTATGCTGCGCAGGCGTGGCTGATGTATTTCATCGATTTTCAATGGAGATGTCTTTGATAAGAGAAAAATGCTTGTCCGCTGTAACAACAGTCAAATCATATGCCATGGCACAGGCAGCTATCCACATATCGTTTTCCGGAATTGGATGACCGTCTTGTTTTAGCTGGGCTTTTATTCTGGCATAATAAGGAGTAACAGAAGAATCCGGCTTAACTTCTTCCAGCTCTTTGCAAAAAGTATTGTACACTTCGGCATTTTCGGCTTTTCGGGTGGAACATTCCGCTCCAAAAAGCAGTTCGCCAAGAGTTATCGAAGAAAAATAGATACGGTCATCTTCAAAAATATCATCGAGAGAACCTTCTTCTTTGATATAACGAATGATTACATTCGTATCCACAAGTCTACCAGCCATTCTCATCCACCTTGCGACCTTCAGTTACTGCTTTTTCAATCAGTTCGGAATCAGATTTGCTCACCTTACCGACGAATCTTTTCAAATCTCTCTTGGGAGAAGCAAATTCATCAAGAAAAGTGATGATGACTTGCTGGTTCGTTTTTACAGCGACTTTTTCTTCTGTTACATAATTTTGTCCGTCAAAAT
>CAMJAJ010000018.1 GCA_946403565.1 uncultured Treponema sp.
CGCGACTTACGACATCGCATTTTCAGAGTTACCTCGAAAAACTGAGGTTTTTCGAGGTTCCCTATAGTACATTGCGCGGCAAAGGTCAAAGGGAGCATGCCGCCTCTGGGGTGTCCCCTCCCCCATATCAGAGAAGAAAACGCTTGTTGATTTTCCGAACGTTTGCATATATAATGGTAGATACTCCTTATAAGAACCTATGAACGACACGCTGGAAGGATGGGCCCTGCTCATCGACGCAGACATAGACCGCCTCAAATTCGTAAGCCAGACCCTGTTTTCCGCAGGCATACGGGTCAGCTGTGCTCGCTCCATGCCGCAGGCGGCCTCCTTCCTGGCCAGGCACCGGCCCGACCTGGTCCTTGTCCACAGCGGACTGCCGGAGGCCCGCAAGGCCGTCTCCACCATCCGGGAAAGCGACAGCCAGGAGCCCCTGCCCGTCCTCCTCCTGACGAACGGCGAGGAGGGCGAGGATGCGCTGGAGGACTTCTTCGATGCCGGAATCTGCGACATCCTCCAGCTGCCCCCGCCCCTTCCCCGCGTCATCCGCAGCAGGGTTGGCCTGCTGCTTGCGGCCATCAGGGGCAGCGGAAGCGCCAGTTCCAAGGCGAAGGCCCCCGCCCACCCGCAGGTGGAAGGCGTTTCCTACGAGGAGGCGGTCAAGAACTGCGGCGGCGAGGACGTGCTCAAGGAGGTCTTCCAGAAGTTTTACGACAGCATCGAGGAGAAGGCCGGGGCCATCGAGGGCTTCGCCGCCAGCGGGAACTGGAAGGACTTCCGCATTGCGGTCCACTCGCTCAAGAGTTCGGCCCGGCTCATCGGGGCCCTGCAGCTTTCGGAGGACGCGAGGAGCCTGGAGTATGCGGCGCACGAGCTGACGGACGGCGCGGAGGAGCAGGCGGCGGAACAGGCAGAAGGCGGACAGGCGGCCGACGCGACAGAACAGGCGGCTTCCAAGGCCGCGGAGATACAGGCAAAGACCCCGGCCCTGCTGGCCCTGTACCGGAGCTACCGCGAGCGGCTCATCCCCCTCGTGCATGCGGAACAGGAGGAGGACGGTCCCGGCGAGGACGCAGAGCTCCTGTCGGAGAAGGATTTCCTTTCGGCCTGCCACGACCTGCAGGAGTGCATCGGCATTTCGGACTTCGACAGCGCGGACTTCATCATGCAGACCCTCGGGGGCTACCGCATCCCGGAGGAGCGGCGGGAGTTCATGGCCCGCCTGAAGAAGGCGGTTGGTGACGTGAACAAGCAGGAGGCCCTGTCCCTGCTTTCACATATTTCAAATACGGAGAATTCAGCAAGTAAGGAATAGCGCATCATGGAAAGAAGAGTTTTGTTCATCTGTAAGGAGCCGGGCTTCCTGGCGAAGGCGATGATTAAGAGCCTTGAAGAGCACCATTACGAGGTAGACCTCTCGCACCCCGACCCCGCGAACCTGTCCGCAAACGAGGCGAACTTTCCGCCCATCTTCCTCATCTACATGGAGGACAACATCCAGGGCTTTGAAAGCACGCTGAAATACCTGGAGGAGGCCATCACCAAGAACCACGGCGAGCAGCGGCTGTTCATCGTCGGCTCCAAGGCGGAGCTGGACTTCGTGCACGACATAATCCCGCCCGAGTACGTGGAGAAGATGTTCACCCGGCCGGTGGACCCCAAGGACATAATCATGCACATGGACAAGGCCTTGGAGGGCAACCAGAGCCTGGGCAAGAGGATCCTCGTCGTGGACGATGACCCGCTCCTCCTCCGGACCATAAAGGAATGGCTTTCGTCCAAGTACACGGTGTACATGGCCTCGAGCGGCAAGGACGCGATAGAGTTCCTGAAGGTGAACCCGGTGGACCTGGTGCTGCTGGACTACGGGATGCCGGAGACATCGGGACTGGAGACCTTCGAGATTATGAAGCAGGACTACCCCCTGTCCAAGATTCCTGTCATATTCCTCACCTCCAAGGACGACCGGAGCACCGTGGAAAAGGTACTGGACGCGCATCCTGAGAAGTACATCCTCAAGACCCTGCCCCAGATCCGCATAACGAGGAGCATAGACGCGTTCTTCAAGGGCAAGTAAGGGAGGCCGTTTTCGAGATGGAGACGAAGATCAAGCAGGACGAGGAGCGGCTTGCCGCCCACCTGTCCGCCATAACCGTAGCAAGCATCCTGTTCCTCCTGCTCATCGTGGAGACCCTGGTCATGCAGTGGGAGCTCTGGGCCGTCCCCTTCCTGCTTGCCGGTATGATGGTGATGTGGTACTGCCACTTCGCCAACAACATCGCCTTCTCCGTGCGGATTCCCATCTACGTGGCCATCATGCTCGGCACCTTCTTCTATTACAGCGTGCACCCCGACAGCCTGTTCGATGTCCCCATCATCGCGATCATCATGCTTTCGGTGTTCCTGACGCTGGAATGTGACTGGGCCATCTACGTCGGAGCGGCCATGTACGGGGCGGTCCTGCTCTGGCACTTCTTCGTGATCAAGACGATTCCCGCCCTTGCAAGCCAGCTGGAGATTTCCCGCCTGGTGCTGGACGTGGTCGCCGTCACCGTCTCCACGCTTTCCACCCGGGACGTGAGCAACCGCCGGAGCAAGTCCAACGCCCGCGTCAAGGCCGCCGTCAGCCAGCTGGAGGAGGTGAACCGGCAGACCGAGGACTTCATGGCGAACGTCTCCCACGAGTTCCGCACCCCCATAAACGCCGTGATGGGAATCAGCGAATCCCTGCTCAAGAAGGAGGGGGATCCCCACAAGCGGAACGAGCTCAACGCCATAAAGCGGGCGGGCCAGCGCCTGTTCAACCAGATAAGCGACATACTGGACTACACGGAGCTGGGCATGGGCAGGCTGAAGGTCAGCGACTCCCCCTACCGGATTGCCTCCTGCATCAACGACGTGGTGAGCGACCTGCGCTACCTGGACGACAAGCCCAAGGTGGAGCTGATCCTGGACGTGGACATAAAGACCCCCGCGGTCATGATGGGCGACGAGCTCAAGATAAAGAAGATCCTCCGCCACCTGATAGAGAACGCCATCAAGTTCACCCAGGAGGGGGGGGTATACGTCCGTATCGGCACGCTCAAGAAGGACTACGGCGTAAACCTGTTCATCTCCATATCCGACACCGGGGTCGGCATGAGCGAGCAGCTGCTTGCCAAGATCTTCGGCAGGCTCTACCAGGCGGACTCCAACCGCACCCGCAGGAGCAGCGGCATAGGCCTGGGCCTTACCGTCGTCTCCGGCCTGGTACGCAAGATGGGGGGATTCGTCCAGGTGCGGAGCGAGGTGGGCAAGGGAACCGAAGTCCACGTGAGCATACCCCAGAAGGTATCGGACGCGTCCCCCTGCATGTCCATCTCCAGCGAGAAGTCGCTCTGCGTGGCCTACTACTTCCTTATGGAGAAATTCAACAACCCGCTGGTCAGGGACTACTACGAGCGCATGATAACCACCATACAGGAGTCCATGCCCGGCACCATCATCAAGGCCGCCGACTTCACCAACCTTCAGCGGATTTGCCAGCAATACCCCCTGACCCACCTGTTCACCGGACAGGACGAGTTCGAGGCCAACAGGGAGTTCTTCACCGGCCTGGCCTCCAAGATCAGCATCGCCGTCGTGGTGGAACGGAACTTCCCGGACAACAGGATCGGCAACATACCGATCCTCAAGAAGCCGCTGTTCAGCCTTCCCCTCGTGACCGTCCTGAACGGGGAGTTCCTGACGGAGGAGGCGGACGCGTCCCAGCACTTCATCTGCCCCGGCGTGCGGGCCCTGGTCGTGGACGACGACGAGATGAACCTGATGGTCGCGGAGGGCGTGCTCAAGGACTACCAGATGGACGTGACCCTCGCCATAAGCGGAAAGGATGCCATAGAGCTGTGCAAGCGGCAGGAGTTCGACGTGGTGTTCCTGGACCACATGATGCCGGAGATGGACGGCATAGAGTGCCTGCACATCCTGCGGCGGCTTTCCCCGCATACGCAGAATGACATGGTCGTCATCGCGTTCACGGCGAATGCGGTCAGCGGCGCACGGGAGCTCTTCCTGGGAGAGGGCTTTGACGAGTTCATCGCAAAACCCATCGAGGTGACCATGCTCGAGCGCGTGCTCAAGCGGGCGCTGCCCACGTCCATGATACGAACCATCGCCGCTCCCCCCATCCGCAGGCATGCGGCGGGCAACAGGGAAGTCCTGGACGGCTGCGACGGCTCCCAGCTGCTGGAAAAACTCTACGACGCGCTCGACTGCCTGGAGGCGGACCGGGCCGCACGGATCCTGGAGCAGCTGGACGACGTGCGCTACGAGGGAAAGACCGCCGAACAGCTCCTGCCCGGCGTGGCAAAGGCGGTGGACGACTTTGACTTTGAAAGCGCGATGGAAAAGCTTTCGCTTCTGACGGGAGGAAAAGATGGACTTCATCCTTAAACTTTCTCGCAAGCAGCGGCACATCCTGTACTTCGTTTTTTTTGCAGTGGGCCTCGTGTGCGTGCTGATAAGCTCCAACCTCCTGTACCGCTTCACGGTGGAAAACTTTCTGAAAAAGGACGCGGAGGCCACCATCCGGCAGGCCCAGGCGACCAAGAGCGAGATGCTGCTGTGCGCCCACACGATGGCCTACAGCCCCGTCCTCGTGGACTACTTCTTCAGCCCCACCGACACGCTCAAGCTCAAGATGGCGCGGGATTCCTGCAACCTGTACTCGCTCCGCCAGCCCGCGGGACATGCCTTCTGGGTCTCGGACATAGACCTGCGCTACTACGAGAACGGGGCATTCCGGTACCGGGTATTTCCACCCTCCAAGCAGGACAGCTGGTACAATGCGGCCTACGAGGAGGAGTACTGCCACATAACGGAGGAATACAACCAGAACACGAACGAGCCCTACCTCCGCATGAGCATACCCGTCTACGGTGCAGACGGCAGGAAGGCCGGTGTGGCGGGAACCGTGGTCGCCGTCTCCGAGATGGGAAAGCTACTGCGACCTCCTTTTGACCGGATAAGCCAGGACTACCTGTTCCTGCGGGATTCAAACGGCAAGATTGCAAGCCTGACCGACTTTGATTCGGAGGAAGAGACGGAGGAAACCATCGCGGTGCTGGAAGCGGAGCTGGCGGAGTTTACCCTGCCCCCTTCCGGCATACTGCGCGGATCCTCCTCGCGGGGCGAGTACGTGCTCACCCCCATCGGGGAATCCTGGAACCTGCTGCTCCTGTATCCTTTCTCCGTACGGACGTACATACTCTGTCTGGCGGCCATGTTCGCGGTGCTGGTATTCCTGACCGCCATCATGATGAGCATCTTCCAGACCCGCAGGTACATCGCGGAAAACAAGGTCATCCGCGAGCAGAAGCACGAGATAGAGACCCTGAACGAGAACCAGAGCAGTTTCTTCTCCTGCATGAGCCACGAGATCCGCACGCCCATAAACACGATAATCGGGCTGGACGAGATGATCCTGCGGGAGGACATCTCCGAGGAGGTTGCGGAGGACGCGCGGGACATAGCCGGGGCAGGCAAGATCCTGCTCGCGTTGATAAACGACATCCTGGACATGTCCAAGCTCAGCAACGGCAAGATGGAGATTGTGCCCGCCCCCTACGAGACGGGTACGATGTTCTCGGACATCGTGAACATGATGTGGGTGCGGGCCAAGTCCAAAGGCCTGGACTTCCAGGTGGACATAGACCCCGCCATCCCCACCTCCCTGCTCGGCGACGAGGTGCGAATCAAGCAGGTGCTGCTGAACCTTCTGAACAACGCGATAAAATACACGCGGGAAGGGACGGTCGCCCTCTCCGTCCGGCAGGGGGAGTCCGGGCCGGATGAGATCACCATCATCTACTCCGTGGAGGACACCGGCATAGGAGTCAAGAAGGAAAGCATCCCCTTCCTGTTCGACGCGTTCAAGCGGGTGGACATGCAGCGGAACCACATGATCGAGGGTACGGGCCTGGGACTTTCCATCGTGAAGCAGCTGGTGGACCTGATGGGCGGCAAGATAGAGGTGCGGAGCATCTACCTGAAGGGCTCCACCTTCACCGTGGCACTTCCGCAGAAGGTGGTGGACTCCAAGCCCATCGGAGAGCTGAACCTCCGCACCAACAGCTCCAAGCGCGAGCAGCGGGAGTACCAGCAGACGTTCGAGGCCCCGAACGCGCGGGTCCTCATCGTGGACGACAACGAGATGAACCTGACGGTGGAAAAGAAACTCCTGCGCGACACCAAGCTCCACGTGGACACGGTGGAAAGCGGCAAGAAGGCCCTCGTCCAGACCATGCTCGTGCACTACCACGCCATACTGCTCGACCACCTGATGCCGGAGATGGACGGCATCACCTGCCTGCACGAGATCCGCAACCAGCCCGGCGGCCTGAACAAGAAGACCCCGGCCATCGTCCTGACCGCGAACGCGGGCCACAAGGACCAGCTCCTGTACGAGCGGGAAGGATTTGACGGATACCTGACCAAGCCGGTGAGCGGCGCGCAGCTGGAGCGGGAGCTCCTGTCCGTCCTGCCCGACGACCTCGTGACCCTGCACGGCGACACGGCCCCGCGGGAAATTCCTTCCACCCGGCTCCTGTCCTCAAAGAAGATACCCTTGGTCATCTCGACCGACATAGAGTGCGACCTGCCGATGCAGCAGCTGCGCAACCTGGGCATTCCCGTCATAGCGGGAAAGATTGTAACCAACGAGGGCAGCTTCCGGAGCGACATAGAGATAGACACGGACGCGGTCCTCTCCTGCATGGAAGAGCCGGGCGGCGGGGCCGTCGCGGAGGAAGCCAGCGTGGAGGAGTACGAGGAGTTCTTTGCCCGCCAGCTGCAGGACGCGCAGTACATCATCCACATAGCCATGTCCTCCCGCGTGGGGGTGGCCTATGACCGTGCCTGCGAGGCGGCCAAGTCGTTCGACAACATCACGGTCGTGGACTCCAACCTGGTCTCCAGCGGCATGGGTCTCATGGTCCTGTACGCACGGCAGTGCGCCCGGGAGAGCATGTCGCCCCAGCAGGTGCTCCAGAAACTGGAGGAATCCAAGAAGGATTTCTCGACCACGTTCATCGTGGAGTCGCTCGACTATCTGGAAAGCAGGGGGGTCATCTCGCACCTGTCCAAGGCCCTCTGCGAAACGCTGCTGATGCACCCGGTGGTCAAGATTCACAAGGGACAGATGCGGATTGCCAACATGAAATTCGGTGAGAAAGAGAAGGCGCGGGCAAAATACATCAAGGCCGCGCTCAGGAACCGCGCCCGCATTGACGACAGCGTGCTCTTCATAACCTATTCGGGCCTGTCCTTCCCCGAGCTGGAGTCCATCCGGGATCAGGCGCTCGCACTGGTGCCCTTCAAGCAGGTGAACTTCCAGAAGGCCACGCCGTCCGTCGCCTGCAACTGCGGCCCGGGGGCATTCGGACTGCTGTTCAAGAAGAAGTCCAGGGCCTAGTCCTGCTTGTATAGGCTGGCAGGGCACGGTTGCGGTCCTGCCGCCGCGACGCTGCTACTGCCCCGCCCGCCTAGTCCTGCTTGTATACCTCCCCGTGGGTGTGGAAGCCGGACTTGATGACCACGTCGTCTATGTTTTCCCTGGTGGCCACCTGCGGCTCCAGCCAGAAGACGGGAACGTCCTTGTAGCCGTTGTTGATCGAGGCCTCGTAGCCTGAGATGTATGCCGCCGTATCCCCCCGCGCAAGGCGGACCGCGCACTCGGCCGCCCGTTCCGCAAGCTCCGTGATCGGCTTGTACACGGTGAAATCCTGCCTGCCCCGCACGATATCCTGGCAGGCGGCGATATCCGCGTCCTGTCCGCATATCGGGATGTGGCGGCCGGGATAGTAGTCCTCTATCGCGTTCAGCACGCTGCCCGCCACGGAGTCGTTTCCGCAGATGATCGCGTCGGGCAGCTCGCTCTCGGTCAAGAGGCTCACGGCGGCCTGGTAGGAAAGGTCGTAGTTCCAGCCGTCCGTATAGAAGATGTCCCGGATGTTTATGCCCTGCCCCTGTATCACGTCCTCTATGCCCCGGAGCATGAGCGTCATGTTGTAGTCCTCGTTGGGTCCCAGAATCAGGTTCCAGTTCTTGCCCACCCCGCTGTCAAGGAACTGCTGCGCCATCAGGCGGCCCACGCTCTCCGTGTTGACCGAAATGTACAGGCTTATGTCCGCGCCCGTTATCAGGCGGTCGTAGGAGATGACCTCTATGTCCCTGTCGCGCATCCGCTTTATTATGCCGGCCAGCCGGTCCCGCTCCTTCGGTACGATGACGACCGTGTCCACCCGCCGCTGCATCAGGTACTCCAGCTGGGAATCCTGCACCTCCACGCTGTTGCCCGCGTTCTGCACGATGACCTCCGCACCCAGCTCGCGCGCCTTGCTCATGAACACGTCCAGGTCACGCTGCCAGCGTTCCAGCGCGAGCGTGTCTATGGAAAAGCCTATGCGTACCTGCTCCTCGCCGCCCGCGGGCTGCCCCTCCTCGGACTTCGCGGCCTGCATCCGGGAGCACGACGGCAGGAAGGCGACGGCGAGGACGACGAGGGCGGCACGGAACACGCGGGCAACACGCGGCCCCGGGGCATGCGGAACGCTACGGGCGGCATGCGGCAGGATACAGGCAGCACGCGGCAGGGGGACTGCACGGAAACGCGCACGCAGTCCGCGGGCGGCACGCAGCGGCGGGGCAGACAGGACAGGGACAGAAACGGGGGGCCTATTTTGCAACATTGCGGAACTCCGTCGGCGTCATGCCGAATTTGTTTTTGAATATGCGGGAAAAGTAGTTCTGGTCGTTAAAGCCGACATTCGCACTTATCTCCTTTATGGAGCTGCGGGGATTCTTCAGCAGCTCCCGCGCCCGCTTGAGCCTGAGGTCGGTCAGGTAGTTTATGTAGTTCTCGCCCTTGACCTCCTTGAACATCCTGCTCAGGTAGAAGGGGCTCACGTCTATGGCGGCAGCGACGTCCTCCAGCGAAAGGTTCTCCGCCATGCGGCTCTCTATGTAGTCCTCGGCCTTCTTGATGATGGGGTTGTCCTTCGACTGGGAGAACAGCATCACGTCCGTGGCGCACTCCTCGCAGCGCTTGAGCGCGAAGTCCAGCACCGAGTCCATGCTGTCCGCGGCGGACAGGACGGAGAACGCGGAGGAGAACTCGTCGTTCTGGTAATTGCAGTCTATCTCCGTCGTGATGTTCCGCACGTTCACGAGCAGTTCGAATATGGAGTTCTTCACCTTGCCCATGTCGCCGCCGTATGCGTCCTGCAGGGCAGCCCCGTACGACGAGAGCAGGTGGCGGATGGATGCGCCGTCACCCGCCCGCACCCGGCCGAAAATCGCGTCCGCGAGCACGCCCGGGGCTCCGTCCTTTTTCTTCGCGGCGTTCTTTTCCGCAAACAGGATACCCCCCGAGGCCTCCGTGGAATTCAGGGCCTCCAGCGCCTCGTTGTAGGCGTTTCCCGTCATGCTCGCATCGGTCATAAGGGTGCTCACGCCCGCCCGTATCCCGGGGCTCACGTTCAGGCAGAGGAGGTTGTATATGGAAGAAATCGCGGCCCGCGCCTCCTGCAGGACCTCGTCCTCCCCGCCGCTGATCGGGAAGTAAAAGAAGGCGGTGAGGCGGTTCGCCATGAACGATCCGGTGATGCACTTGGTCCGCTCCTTGAGGAGGGAGCGTATCTCGTCGTAGCCTTCGGCCTGCCGCCGTTCGTCCATCCCCGGGAACTCCAGGCAGCAGAAGCACCAGGCGGAACCGGAGATGCCGAAATAGGAGAAGTATTCGGACACGTCCTTCATGCCGCTCAGGGCCGCCGAGTAGATGAAGTCGCTTTCCACCATCGGGGAAACGATGTCCAGCTTCTTGTGCAGCTCCTCCTCGCTGCTCTTGCGCCCCCGCTTCTGGTCCACGATGGTCATCGCGTTGCGGAGGGTCTCCACGACGGTGTTGCGGTTCACGGGCTTGGTCAGGTAGCGGTACACGCCCAGGTTCACGGCCTCCTGCGCATACTGGAAGTGGTCGAACGCGCTCAGTATGACGATCACCGTGTCAGGCTTGGACTGCATGATGAACTTCACGGTCTCGAGCCCGTTCAGGCCCGGCATGTTTATGTCCATAAAGATGATGTCCACCTGCTCCTTGGCCACCGTCTCCAGCGCAAGCGAACCGGAGAGCGCGGAGAACAGCTTGACTTCGGACGGGAAGTTCTTTTCGATTGTGAACTTCAGGGAGTCTATCATTATCTGCTCATCGTCTGTCAAAAGGATGCCGTACATCAAACCACCTTCTTTACCAATCTGGGAATCTTTAATATAAAGCTCGTTCCGCCGTCAGCGTTTATCTGTATGTCGAACACGTCCGCCCGATGAAAATAGAGGCGCAGGCGGGAGGCGACGTTCACAAGCCCCGTGCCGGTACCTCCACCAGTGCCGGCAGCGACCGGTCCTGCACTGGCAGCAACTCCAGCCTGCGCACTATCCGCGCCAGCGCCACCGGCCTGCGCATTATCCGCGCCAGCAGCAGCAACGCCAGCGGCAGCGGTGTCCACCTTCTCCGCGGAACTGTCCAGGATCCTGCGCCGCTGCTCCTCGGACATGCCGCCCCCGTTGTCCGATATGGAGATCATCGTGTCGAACACCGTCTGCTCCACCTTCAGGAGGACATAGCCCCGTCCCTCCTTCAGGCCATACTTTATGCAGTTCTCAACGAGGGGCTGCAGGATCATGCGGGGAAGGGCGACGCTGTAGTCCGCGTCCGGGGGCAGCTTCTTTATGAAGTCGAGCCGTTCCCCAAAGCGCACCTTCATTATGTAGATGAAGTTGTCCACCAGGGAAAGCTCCTCCTCCAGGCTTGCCGCCGTACCCTTCTGCTGTATATTGTAACGGAAGAAGTCCGCCACCTGCTCGATGAAGTAGCAGGTCTTGTCCGCCCCCTCCA
>CAMJAJ010000019.1 GCA_946403565.1 uncultured Treponema sp.
GATGTAGAGGGCGACCAGGCCGATGGAGACCAGCACGATTCCCAGCACGAGGGTGTTCGTCACGATGACGAACGATATCGCGCTGAACATCGGGATTCGCAGCACGTAGTCGTACACTATCATCACGACCAGAAGGCTGATGCTCACCAGGCTTATCAGGATTCCCAGGTAGGCGAAAATCTTGAGCGGCAGCAGGGAATTGCTGGTTATGCTGTTTATCGCGAGGGACAGGAGCTTTCCCAGGGAGTAGGAGGCCACGCCGTTTATCCGCTCGGGGGCAACGAACTCGATGTATTCGGTCCGGAAGCCCAGCCATTCGATCAGGCCCCGGAACATCCGCTTGTGCTCCGTAAAGCGCACCAGCTCGTTCACCACCTTGCGGTCGATCAGCTTGAAGTCCGTCGCATTGGGGGTGAGCTTGGTGGGGGCGGCCGCGCTCATGAGCCGGTAGAAGAGCCTGGAACCCAAGTCCTTGATGGGGGACTTCTTTTCCGTGGACTTCCGTATGCTGGCCACGACCTCGGCCCCTTCCTCCCATTTCTTGACGAATTCGGGAATCAGTGCCGGGGGGTGCTGGAGGTCGGCGTCAAGGAACACCGCCGCGTCCCCGGTGCAGTTCTGCACGCCGGCCGTCAGGGCCAGTTCCTTGCCGAAGTTCCTGCTGAAGTCTATGGACACCACCCGCCTGTCCTTTGCTGCTATCTGCTCCAGGGCCTTCCAGGAGCCGTCCCGGGAACCGTCGTTTACGAAGATGAATTCCCATTCGTAGTTCGGCAGCTTTGCCGCCACATCGCAGAGGGCCTCGTGCATGAGGGGGACGTTCGCCTCCTCGTTGTAGACGGGTACGATGGTCGAAATCTTCTTCATGCCTGCATGCTCCCCTTGAAATAGTCGATGGTCTTCCTGAGCCCTTCGTCAAGCATGACCTGGGGCTTCCAGCCCAGAAGCTTTCCCGCCAGGCCGATGTCAGGCCGCCGCTGCTTGGGGTCGTCGCCCGGCAGCGCCCGGTGCACGATGGTGGATCTGCTTCCCGTCAGCCCGATGACCTTCTGGGCCAGCTCCAGCATCGTGAACTCGCCGGGATTGCCCAGGTTTACGGGCCCGGTCACGTCCTCCCCGCTGTCCATCAGGAGCAGGAAGCCCCGGATGAGGTCGTCCACGTAGCAGAAGCTCCTCGTCTGCGTGCCGTCGCCGTATACCGTTATGTCCTCACCCCTGAGCGCCTGTATGATGAAGTTGCTCACGACCCTGCCGTCGTTGGGGTTCATCTTGGGCCCGTAGGTGTTGAATATGCGGACCACCTTGATCCGTGTGCCGTGCTGCCGGTGGTAGTCAAAGAAGAGCGTCTCCGCCCCCCGCTTGCCCTCGTCGTAGCAGCTGCGGATTCCGTCGGGGTTCACGTTGCCCCAGTAGCTTTCCACCTGCGGGTGGACGAGCGCGTCGCCGTAGACTTCCGAGGTGGAGGCCTGGAACACCTTTGCGTGCCACTTGTCCGCCAGGTCCAGCGCGTGCATCGCCCCGAGGACGTTCGTCTTGTAGGTGGCGATGGGGTCCCGCTGGTAGTGCGGCGGGCTTGCCGGGCATGCCAGGTTGAAGATTTCGTCCACGTAGAAGCTGTAGGGCAGCGTCACGTCGTGGCGGACGACCTCGAAGTCCGCATTTCCCATGAGGGGGCGGATGTTCTCCCAGCTTCCCGTAAAGAAATTGTCCATGCAGATGACATGGTTGCCCCCGGCAAGGAGCTTTTCGCACAGGTGGCTTCCAAGGAAGCCTGCCCCGCCCGTTACGAGGACCGTCTTTTTCATAGCCTGCCCCGTCCTATGCAATGAATCTCGATTCCCTTCTCGTCCATCAGCCTGGGGTCGTACTGGTTGCGCCCGTCAAAGATGACCGGCTCCTTGAGCAGGCCCTTTATCCGGTCGAAGTCCGGCTGGCGGAACTGCTTCCATTCGGTGACGAGTATGAGGGCGTCGCTGCCTTCCAGCGCGCTCCACATGTCCTTCTCGTAGCTGATGCTGTCCGCGCTGATGTGGGACAGGTATTTCTTTGCCATCTCGTATGCCTCGGGGTCGTAGCTCTTTATCCTGGCCCCGTGCCCCACCAGGTCGTCCACGATCGTGATGGCGGGCGCCTCGCGCATGTCGTCGGTCTGCGGCTTGAAGGCCAGCCCCCAGAGGGCGAAGGTCTTTCCCGTGAGGTCCTGTCCGTACTTGGCGAAGATCCGCTCGGCGACAAGGTGCTTCTGGGCGTTGTTCACGTCCTCCACGGCGGAGGCGATCTTCATCTCCACCCCGCAGCGTTTTCCCGCGGCGACCAGCTCCTTCACGTCCTTGGGGAAGCAGGAGCCGCCGTAGCCGCAGGAGGCATAGAGGAAGCTCATTCCGATTCGTGAGTCGCTGCCGATTCCCTGCCGTACGGCCTTGACGTCGCCGCCAAGCCTGTCGCAGAGCCGGGCTATCTCGTTCATGAAGCTGATACGGGTGGCGAGCATGGCGTTCGCCGCATATTTCGTAATCTCCGCGCTCTTGATGTCGGTCGTGATGATGGGGTGCTCGTTCTCCGTGAACTGGCGGTAGAGCGAGAGCATCATCTGCTTTGCCCGCTCGCTGTCCGTGCCGATCACCACGCGGTCGGGACGCAGGAAGTCGTTCACCGCGACCCCCTCCTTCAGGAACTCCGGGTTGGAGACCACGTCGAACTCCACCCCCGCCGCGTCCGTGCGCTCCTTCAGGACCTGTTCAATCGTGGCCCGCACCTTGTCTGCCGTCCCGACAGGCACGGTGGACTTGTCGACCACGATCGTGTAGCCCTTCATGCTGCGCGCGATCGAGCTGGCCGCGGCGAGCACGTACTGGGTGTCCGCCGAACCGTCCTCTCCCGGCGGGGTTCCCACCGCGATGAAGCAGATGTCGCTTTCCGGCACCGCCTCGCCGTAGTCGGTCGTGAAGTCAAGCCGGCCTTCCCGGTGGTTGCGCCTGACCATCTCCTCCAGCCCCGGCTCGTAAATCGGAATGACGCCGTCCCGAAGCCGCCCTATCTTGTCCTTGTCTATGTCGATGCACCAGACGTGGTTACCCATCTCTGCAAAGCAGGTTCCCGAAACGAGCCCAACGTAGCCCGTTCCCACGATTGAAATGTTCATGGACGTATCATAGCATGTAGCGGCGTTTGTATCAATGAGGGGGCGCTTTCAGGGGGGGAGGTGCGGAGGGCTTTCAGGAGGGCGGCGTTTTCACGAGCGGGGGGCTTTCAAACGCCCTTGTGAAGATATGCTCAATCCGTTATAATTGCCCCCATGCAGAGCTTTACTAGATTGGTCCTCGCAAACTTCTTCCTGTCGTGCTTCTTTTCGCTGCTCAACGTGCCGACGGCATTCGACATATCTGTCCTGGCGTTCCCCCTGGCGCTGCTGTTCACGCTGCTGGTGGGCTACTTCTCCTATATACGGCTGGTCAGGCGCAACGAGTGTACCCTGCTCCCTGCGATAATCCGCATCCTGCAGTACGAGCCCTTCGTGCTCATCGCCGCCTTCGTCATACGGCGGTCAGGGGCCTCGGGACTGCCGTTCTTCATCGACCTGGTGAGCTGCCTGACCTGGCTTGTCCTGACCGGCATAACCTTCATCCTGCTCCACCGGATCGGCGGTGGCAGGCTTTCGGCCGTGAGCCCCGAGTGGGCCGCCCATCTGGACTCCCTCAAGAAGCCGCCCTTTTCCGGCCACACCGCACTCAAGCGGCTTGGGATTGAGATTCTGGAGTGGGTGGACGCGCTGGTGCAGGCGGTGTTCACGATCATCCTGCTGAACATCTTCCTCTTCCAGCTCTATGAGATTCCCTCCGAGTCCATGGTGCCGACCTTCCTCATCAAGGACCGGGTCGCCGTGTTCAAGACCCTGGCGGGGCCCAAGTTCCCCCTGAGCGACGTGGGGCTGCCCTACCTGCAGAAATACGGAAGGGGGGACATCGTCGTGTTCCGCAACCCCCATTACGGCGAGGACCGCAAGGGCGAGGTCAAGACCTTCATGTCCCAGTTCCTCTACATGCTGACCCTCACCTTCGTGAAGACGAACACCGACGAGAACGGGGAGCTCAAGGCCGACCCCCTGGTGAAGCGGATCGTGGGCGTGCCGGGGGAACAGCTGATGCTCATGGACGGCACGCTCTATGCCCGCACGAAGGACGACCCGGCCTTCCGCGCCGTGGCCGAGGACTCCTCCTGGGCGGCCTGGGACCTGAATGGCCTTCCTGCGAGCGTGAAGGGCCGCATCCAGTGGCTTCCTATGAGCGAGGGAGAGGTCGCCAACACCCGTTCGGTGGAGCGGCGTCGGCGGGAGCTGGACCTGGAGGCGGTCAAGGCCGAATGCGAGGCCCTGGCCCTGGAGTTCCGCGGATACTGCGCGGCTTCCTCCGGGACGGTGCCGGGTAGCCTTGAGTTCTCCTCCATCTTTTCCGGCTACGACAGCTATGAGTACCATTTCTTCCGGGATATATACGACAACACGCTGAAAATCCTGGAGTCCCCGGCCCCCGCCGAGTGGTTCGAAGCCTTCATGACCTCGTGGACCTCCGGCCTGGGGAGGCTCTCCTCCTATTCCGAGGCGAACCCGGCGGATTCGTCCGCCCTCATCGGGGGGAACCTCTACGAGGACTCCCGTTTCCGCCTGAACCTGATGATGAAGCTGTCCGCAGGAAGGCTCATCGTGCGCATAGCCTCCCTGGTGCAGGCCGGCGGAAGCGCCGCCACGGTGAAGTCGGATGCCCAGGTCAAGGGGGAGCTTGAGCAGGCGGAGTCCCTGAACAACTATGTGGCGCACATGGACCAGCGGAACATGGGCCCCTTCCCGGCGGGGGAGGACAGCTACATTCCCGAGGGCTGCTATTTCATGATGGGGGACAACCGCTACAATTCGCTGGACATGCGGCACAGCTACGAGCAGCATCTGAGGCCGCTCTCCGAGCGGGACACATACTCGCTGTGCTACTATTCAAACCTGGAGCCGCAGTACGTCTCCTACCGCCGCATCCTGGGCAAGGCCTCGCTCCGCTTCTGGCCCATGGACCGCTTCGGCAAGGTCCGCTGAGCAGGCCCGGCTGATGGAAGGACGGGCTGCCAGCATAAGGACGGCCCGCCCGGTTGATGGACAGTCTGCCCGCCTAGGGGCGGCAGGCCAGGTAGGCCATGGTCTTGGCGTCCTTGATGATGTTGGAGATGATGGCGTACTCGTTGGGCTGGTGGGCCAGCTCGTCCAGGCTGGACCAGACCACGCAGTCCAGACCCGCGTTGCGCAGGTATGCGCCGACCGTGCCGCCGCCTATTCCCACGCAGCGGGCCTCTATGCCGTGGACGGCCTTGAGGGCGGCCGCCAGGTCCTTCACGACCGGGGCGTCCTGCGGCGTGGGCCGTGAGCTTTCCGCCTGCACCTCCGACACCTCCACCTTCACCGAGTACTTTTCCTCCACTTCCTTCACGCGCCGTCCCAGCTCCTTCCTGACCTCGTCCAGGCCGTAGCAGGGGTTTATCCGGCAGTCGGCATAGAACACGTCCTCGCCTGGTATGATGTTCACCGAGGAGACGTTGGCCTCGTGCATCGTCGGCTGGAAGGTGGAGCGGGGCGGGTCAAAGAGCGGGTCCTGCCTGTCGAAGACCTGCTCCATCCCGTGCACCTTGAGCGCGAGCTCGCAGGAGGCCAGGGCCGCGTTCCTTCCCTGGTCCGGGCGGGAACCGTGCGCCTGCTTGCCCAGCGTGCGGAATTTGAGCCAGAAGATGTTCTTCTCGGCAATCTCGATCGTCTCTCCCTTGGAGTCCCCTCCGTCGGGAATCAGGATCCGGTCGTCCTTTCCAAAGAGGTCCAGGTGCTCCCGGACCAGGAACTGCATGCCGTATGCCGAGCCGCACTCCTCGTCCGCCATGAACAGCAGCTTTATCGTGTGCTCGGGGATGATGTGCTGCTTGACGAAGGCGAAGGCCGCGAACACGGCGGAGACCAGCCCCTGCTGGTTGTCCTCCACGCCCCGCCCGTAGATCTTCCCGTCCTTTTCCACGACGGTCCAGGGGTCGCTGTCCCAGAGCTTGAGCGAGCCGGTCGGCACGACGTCCAGGTGGGCGCACAGCCAGATGCTGTAGTCATCGCTGCTGCCGGGAATGGTCGCGATGAGGTTCGGCCTGATTCCGCTGGAGACCCTGGGGTCCTTGGCGTCGTAGCGCTCCAGCCTCGTGATGCCGTTCTTCCTGAGGTAGTCCTCCAGGGCCGTAAGCTTTTCCAGCTCCCCGTCGCCGCCGCTTTCGGGCGCGAGGGCCTGCCTCGCCGTCAGGAGCCGCTCCAGCTCCACCATTTCGCCTGCGCTGGACTCGATGAATTTCGTAAGCGCGTCAAATTCTTCCGCCATGTTCATATCTCCACTCTATTTGTTGGGGCTGGCGGACAGGCCGCAGGGGCGGCCGTCCGGGATGCCCGTCCGTTATCCGATTCCACGGCCGCTCAGAAGCTGAGCTGCCTTCCCACCTTGCGCACGAGGGAGGCCTTGCTGACGGAGAAGGTCTTTTCCCTTCCGTCCTCGCGCCTGAGCGTGACCTCCGCCTCGCCCTCGTACTTGCTGAGCGCGACGGGCTCCCCCAGGAATGCCTCGCCCGCCCCTTCGCCGCTGGTCAGCTCCACCAGGCACTTGGCCAGCATGGAGTTCTCTATCACGTGCACCTTGCCCTGGTAGTCCATGCCCAGGGCCTCCAGCTTTTCAAAGCGGACGCTCTCCGGCCTGAGCTGGTCCTCGCTCACGATGACCCGCCTGTCTATGCGGAAAAGGAGGCCGTCCTTCTGCTCCTGCGGAATCTTCATCGCGTTCACCTTCGCCTTCAGGGCCTCCAGCAGCTCGTCCTGCTCCTTCTTGAGCGGCCTCCTGGCGGCCTGTCCGCCGCCGCCCATCTCGGCGTAGGCGAGTATGTCCGCATTCCTGTCCAGCGAGAAAAAGGAGCTGCCGGTCCGGTCCGTCTCCTTGGACTTTATCTTGCCGATGAAGTCAAGCCCGCACTGCTTTATGGCCGCCTGGGCCATGATGTCGTCGGTGAAGTCCAGCAGGTACAGGCCGGGGGCGAATGTCTCTATGATGTGGCGGGACAGGAGGGGGTTCTTCCTGACCAGGATTTCGTTCTCCCCGGAGACCTTGAGCACGTAGCCTCGGTAGAGCGAGGCGGACGAATAGGAGCCGAACCAGTCGTCGAGCGTCACCTCCAGGTTCTGCGGGATGGGGTAGTCCGTGTACTGCGCCAGCGTCGCCTTTATCGTCTGCGCGGTCATGCCCGTGTCGAACGAGCGCATTGCGGATTTCTTGTTCACCTCGAAGCCCAGCACCCGGTCGTACTTGACCAGGTCCAGGAACTTCACCAGGGGCAGGAGCTCTGCAAAGGAAAGCCCCGGCATGATCATGAAGCTGAAGGCCGCGTCTATCTTGACGGACTCCTTCTTCCTGTCAGAACCGGCATGCCGTTCAAAGAAGGCGGGGTTCACGGCGTAGATGTCCTCTCCCTCTCCGTCTGTCCCCACCTTGGCGACGTAGCCGAACGCGATGGCCGCGTCCATCGCCGCCGCCATCGTCTTTTCCTCACCGCCGTCGGAATTGCGGGAGATGAGGCTCTGGAAGCGGCCTGGACGCGTCCAGTCCGAGCTCCTGGCCTGCTTGTTCTGCTTGATGAGGAAGGAAAGGCGGAGCAGGGCCTCCCTGCCGTAGCGCCTGTCCTTCGCGCACTGGAGGGTGTCGTGGAGGAGCTGGGCCGAGTCGTACATGCTGCCGCGCGAGAGGTGGCCTATGTTTGCCGCGCACAGGTAGGCCCGCTGGCCCGGCGCGTCCAGCGAGGCGAAGCTTTCCGCCCGGTCCCAGTCCGCGAGGAGCTTCTTGCCGCTCTCGTTCTCGTTGAAGATGCCCAGGTTGCGGAAGGCGTTCAGGAGCAGCTGCATCTGGGCCGTGTCGCCCATCTTTTCGGCGATCTCCTCGGCGCTCTTCTTCTTGAAGCTGCCGTCGGACTTGGTCAGGTCGGGGTGGGCGAGTATGTAGGACATGAGGGAGGCCGCCTTTCCTGCGTCCAGCGCCTCCATCGCCGACGCGTCCACCTCGCCCTGGTAGGAGGGGAGCAGGATGTCTATGTCGAGTATCTCGAGGAGCCTGTCCTCCAGGAGGGGGGTCAGGCACAGGTAGTCCGGCCGCTTCTCGTCGCCGCCGGTGTGGAACACGAGCAGTCGCTGTATGAGGTTGTCCACGTGGGCCGCGACCTGCCGCCTGCTCATCGCGGGGGAAAAGAATTCCGCCAGCTTGTCCACGTCCGCCTTCGGGATGAAGCGGACGGCGGCGAGCAGCTTGAGGTCTATGCCGCTGAGCAGGCGGATGATTCCCTTCTTGTTCTCTTCCTTCCTGAGGAAGGCGCTCAGCTCTTCGACCAGGTCCTGCTTGTTGTAGGGGGTCGGCACCTCGCCGAGGTAGATGCGGATGATTTCAAAGAAGTCCTCCTCCTCCAGCGTGGCGATGTACTTCCGCCAGCCCAGCACCCGTTCCACCCGGGCGGACTGCTGCGCCTTTGCGCCTGCATCCCGTTCGTTCGCACCGTTCATCTCTCCTCCCTTCAGCATAGGGCAGCCCTGTCCTCTTCATCGGCCTGGTCCAGGCTGGCCTCGTCAACATAGCGGAATATGCGGTAGGAGTAGCCCTGTTCCGCAAGGAATTTCTGCCGGTTGGCCCCGAAGTCCTCCTCCACCGTGTTCCGGCTTATGAGCGTGAAGAAGCGGCTCGTCCGCTCCTTGGGCCTGAGGATCCTTCCCAGCCGCTGCGCCTCCTCCTGCCGTGAGCCGAACGTCCCGCTGACCTGTATCGCCAGGCTCGCGTCCGGCAGGTCTATGGCGAAGTTGGCGACCTTGCTCACGACCAGGACCTTCATCTTGCCCTGCCTGAAGTCCCCGTAAATCTGGTCGCGCTCCGCGTTGGGGGTCTTTCCCGTGATGATCGGCGCGTCCAGCTCCTTCGCAATCTCCTTGAGCTGGTCCAGGTACTGGCCGATGACGAGAATCTTGTCCTCTTCGTACCGCCTGACCAGCTCGGCGACGACCTTGGTCTTGACGGGGTTCTCGCTCGCCAGCCGGTGCTTGCCCCGCGCCCCGGCGACCGCGTACTCCAGCTCCAGGGCCTCCGGCATGTCCAGCCGTATCTCGATGCAGACCGCGCTTGCGATCCAGCGGTTCCTTTCAAGCTCCTTCCAGGGCACGTCGTAGCGCTTGGGCCCCACGAGGGAGAAGACCTGCCCTTCGCAGCCGTCCTCCCTGACCAGGGTCGCCGTCAGGCCGACCCGCCTGACCGCCTGGAGCTCCGCCGTGATCCGGAACACCGGGGCCGGCAGCATGTGCACCTCGTCGTAGATGACCAGGCCCCAGTCGTTCTGCCTGAAGAGGGAGAAGTGGGGGTAGGGGCCGTCCTTGTCCGGCCTCCAGGTCAGGACCTGGTAGGTGGCCACGGTCACGGCCCGGATGGTCTTCTGTTCGCCCGTGTACTCGGCTATCTGCTCCTCCGTGAGGTTCGTCTTGTCCAGGAGCTCCCCGATCCACTGGTGCACGGCGCTTATGTTCGTCGTCACGATGAGGGTGTTCGTCTGGAGGAGCGACATTATCTCCATGCCGACGATGGTCTTGCCCGCCCCGCAGGGGAGCACTATCGTGCCGAATCCTGTCCCGCTGCCCCGGTTCCCCACGAGGGCCTCGGCCGCGGCCTTCTGGTAGTCGCGCACCTGGAAGGCCTGTCCGGACCGGCAGGTTTCCCTGAGCCGTATGTCCAGGAAGGCCCCGTCCCTGAGCGGCACGTCGTCCTTCACCGGCCAGCCCAGCTTCAGGAGCGTCTCCTTTACGATCCCCCGGTCCGTGAGCTGGAGCAGGAAGCAGAACTTCTTCTCCTCCTCGCTGAGCCGGTAGGTCCTGGCCTCCTCCTCCCCCATGGAGCAGGGGCTTTCCTGGAGGTACTTCTTGGCGGAGGGGCTTGCGGCGATCTCCCGGTAGACATAGGGTGAGCTGGACACCAGGTAGAGATATTCGTCCCGTATGCCGTCCTGCTCGACTGTCGGACCCGGCAGCAGCCTGAGCTTTCCGAAGCGGCCCTCGGTCTCCTTGACCCACGCCGCCACCGCCTGTGGCATCTCGTAGCGGGAGTATTCCGCCAGGACCTGGGAAACCTGCTCGCTTGTGAATCCCGCGCTCGCCGCGTTCCAGAGGGAGAGGGGGCTTATCCGGTAGGTGTGCAGGTGCTCTGGCGAGCTTACGAGCTCGGCGAATGGGATGAGGGCTGCGGCACATTCCTTTGCCCGGGGGGCATGGACATCGAGAAGCAGCGTCCTGTCTGATTGAACTATGAGCGGGTTGTCTCCCTGTGGCATAGCAGGATATTATACAGGGGATAGGGAAAAAGTTCAAGGAAGCGGGCCGTGGCGGGGGCGGTCCGCTGCATTTTTTATGGGGGCTGCCCCACCACCTGAACCGTCGGCGGGGCCCCCTGCCGCCCGCCCCTGTGAAAAACTATGAGTAAAACTCACTGGAAATCTGCCGGAAGCGATAGTATACTTTTATCATGTCTGTCTGTGGCCATTGTCACTATTTGACAATGCCACTGCGTATATAGTATCTAGAGGGAACCTCGAAAAACTTCAGTTTTTCGAGGTAACTCTGAAAATGCGATGTCGTAAGTCGCGATATTATAGC
>CAMJAJ010000020.1 GCA_946403565.1 uncultured Treponema sp.
CCTAGCCCCGAAAGGAGCTGCATTTCGGGGCGGAGGTCAAGCCTTGATGATAAAATTGACTCCCTTGCGCTTGCCCCTTGTAACATCGCCTCCACGTCCTGTATTACCAGAAGTGTATCCATCATTGTAATAATATCCACTTGGCGTATTCATTCCGTGGTCAAAATGAGGGCCGTAAACATTACAGCAGACTGCATGCTGGTGCGTCTGCAACTGGTCGTCCTTGAACTGCCCGAGGGTGTATACATCGTGCGTTGCGATCGTGTCATGGGTGTTTTCCCCCGCTCCGACAAGGGCGCACTCGCGCAGGTCGGGGATGACGTTGCTGTTGCCCAGGCTCGCATACAGGCTCGGGTAGCAGGTGGCCAGCTCGTCCGCCGTGCCCGTCGTGTCCGTGCCATCGCACAGGAACCACCCGTCTGGAACGACGGACGCATAGAGGGGCCACACGGTGCCGACGGGGGCATCGGGGAAGGCAGGGCGCCAGAAGGAGCCGTTCCACACCATCTCGACCGTCGCCCCCTTGTTCAGGGACATGGAAGTTCCCCCTCCGGAAAGCGTCAGTGTCAGCGTCACCGCCGAGGCCGTCTCGTTCACAAATGTCGCCCGGGCGAAAAAACGCGTCGGATCTTGGACCTCCAGCTGTGCCCCGGTCTGGAGCCGGAACACCTTGTCCGTGTCAACGGCCTCCACTGTCGACCCGTCGACCACGACGACCGTCGCCCCGCCCATGCTTCCACCGGAAAGCAGGGCGCGCACCTCCGCCAGTATCGCGGCCGCATCGGCCGAACTTGAGTCTGCGGCCGCCTCCGATGCCGCTGCCTGCTGCGAGAAGTACTTCGCGTTGTTCGTGTCCTCTCCGGCCCTGCTGCCGGTCCCTCCGGCAGCCCAGCTTTCAGCAAGGACGGCCGAGGCCGCCGCGGCGGCCTCGGAGCTGGCAGCATTGCTTTCGGATGTGGCTGCGTTTGCCTCGGAGGCGGCCGCATTCGTCTCGGATGCAGCCGCGTTCGCTTCGGACGTGGCCGCATTGGCCTCGGATGCTGCTGCGCTTGCCTCGGAGGCGGCCGCGTTCACCTCGGACGTGACGGCATTGGCCTCGGATGTGGCGGCATTTGCCGCTGAGGTTGCCGCATTGCTTTCGGAAGTTGCCGCGTTCGCCTCGGACGTGGCGGCGTTCGCCTCGGAAGCTGCGGCGGCTGCCGCAGAGCTGGCCGCACTGCTTTCGGAGGCAGCGGCGTTTGTTTCTGACGCCGCCGCATTGGCCGCCGAGGTCGCTGCATTGGCCTTGTACGCGGCCGCGGCATCCTCGCTCGCCCTGGCGTTCCGCTCATTCTCCGTCAGCCATGCCCGCAGGGCGGAGACCTTGAACTTCTTGTGGCAGTTCATGTCCTTGTCATAGGTGAGCAGGCTGTCCTCGTTGGCAAGGTCGTCCTTGTCCATCTCCGAGAGCTCGTCAATCGTCTTTATGTCGTCCGTGGTCAGCATTGCCATGGTGCGTCCTCCTTCTCTACAGTCACTCCGGCGGTCATGCCGTCCGCCGGTATATGTTCACCGCCAGGTAAGGCGGCATGTTGTTGTGGGCCTTGCCGCCGCCTGTCTGCGCAAGCGGGTGGGTGTGCGAGCCGTCCGTGGACGTGCTGCCGGACATGTTCAGCGGTATGTTGTTTCCGGGAGACGATGGAGGGAAGGTTCCCATCCATCCTCCGCTCCAGCCGGAGTGCGCATGGCCGCCTGCCTCCGTCATTTCGTGCCCGTGGGCCGGCATCTCATCCTCGGTCAGCGTATGCTCCGCCTCTCCGCCAGTCGAGCCAGTCTCGTAATCCTCGGACGTTCCCAATAGGAAGCGCCCCTCGACTTTTGCCCATTCCGTGCCGGGGAAGAGGACGGATGGGCTTGTGTCGGCCATTGTCATGTAGATGGAGCCGACCGGGTAGATCGCGTTCAGGATTCCCATGCCCACAGAGACTGAATCCAGCGTCCCGTTCACCTTTACCGTCTTGGCGGGCGTGCCTGTCTGCTGGTCGGCCGTCGCCATGGGGTTGGCCTCCAGCAGCGGCCGCGTCTCCGACTGGCTCATCGTGTCCTGGACGCGGAACACGCCCTTGATGATGGAACTCACGGCGGAGACCGCAAAGTTGGCGATTTTGAACCAGAAGCTGCCTTCCTGCGCCACGGTCCCGTCCGGCTGGACGTAGCCCCTCGGCGTGTAGGCGAAGTACTCCGATTCCGGCAGCGTCATCCGCCCGTCGGCATCCTTCACGCCGTTGCTTATCTGGAACTGCCCGGTCTCAAGGTTCCAGAAGTTGTTCGCCACGTCGGTTATCTCGTTGTCCTGGATGCGCCCGAACACGCCGCAGATGGCGAACAGGTCGCGGACGGCCATCTTGTCCGCCGTTATGCAGCCGGCCGCGAGGTTGTCAACCTGGACGGCCCCCTCCGCTATCTTGTTGTGCGTGATGGCGGAATTCACCACGTCCGCCGCACTGGTGGCGAGCGCAGTCACGAATACCGAAAGGCCCTCCGCGCTGTGGACGAGGTTGCCGGTGGCAGGGTCCACGACATAGGCTGTCGCCCGGTATTCGTAGAGCGTGTCGCGAGGATTCGCCCCGTTCTCCACGAAGAACTTGGAATGCCTGCGGGCCGAAAAAATACCGGCTGCGTCGCATACGTCCTCGGCAAGGAACTCCGTCCCGCCGATTTCCACAATGCCGTCCACGGGATATTCTTCCCCGCCGATTACGGCGGTGCTTCCCCAGACGGAGACCTCTTTCTCTTCTCCGTCAATGGTGACCACGCCCCCCATTATCTGGTAGGACACGCCGTCTATCACGACCTCGGGGACAAGCTCGTACAGCTCCCCCTGGTAACGAACCACGCAGACGGTCTCCTCCGTCGTGCCGGTTCCGCCAATCTCACCGTACACCTCCGCACCATCATGCCTTTGGAGTCCGAACGGCTTTTGGTCACCGTCTGCCAGGACGAACGTCCCCATGGTGCCGGTGTGCGGAGGAGAGCTTCTGAACGCCTCCGTCCGTGCCGACTGCTGGACGGGGTTTCCGTATGCGTCCTTCTTATCTGCGGAGGTGTAGTACCAGGATTCGTAGTAGAGCACGTCGTTCTGCCCGTCCAGAGGCAGCGTCTGCGTGAAGGCGTGCGTGGTGTTCAGCCCCTCGGTCACGGTGTTCGAGGAGGCTTCCGCCTTGTACGCGTCCACGCTCCTGTATGGGTCGCTGGTCAGGTTGGGGTCGTACCACGTTACCTCGCCGTGCTTGCGAATCTCTATCTTGTAGCGGGTTTCGCCGTACAGGAGCCGCCCCTGCCGCTGGCTGAATGAGAGCGTCGCCGTCCGCCCCGTAACCCTCTGGGCGGTCAGCTCGGCGACAAGGGGAATCCACGTGCCGTAGCCGGACACATCGACATGGACGGGAACAGATATGGCCGTCCTGCCGTAGATGTTCGTCAGCGTCCCCGTGACGGTGTAGCGTGCGAGGTAGGCCGCCTCGGGGTATCCGTCAAGCTGGCGGTTAAAGGCGTAGCCCGCCGAGGCATCATCCTCCACGACCGCCTCCGTTCCGTCCGGACGGGTTATCGTCCAGGTGACGGACTTGACGCTGTTCTTGAGCCCGTCGCCTCCCACCTGCATGGCGAGCGAAAGTCCGTCCATGCTGGCTTTTGCCGTTATGGTCGGCCTGTCCGGGTCGGCGGCGGCGGTGCTCTCCGTTCCGTTCAGCTTGGCAAGCTGCTCCTCCAGCTCCCCCTGCCGCACGTAGGGGGAGGGGAGCTCTCCGGCGGGGTCGGCCCACTCGCGGACATGGCTCTCATAGTCGGAGATGTCGCCGGAATCGTAGATGCCGTCGTCATAGTCGGCGCACTCAAGCTCCCAGCCCGAGCCGTCGCTGTGCGCGGCAGTTATGATGAGGTCCTGCGGTTCATCTCCCAGCGCATCGTCCGTCAGCCGGATGCGTGACCAGGGCGTGAAGAACATGCCTTCCCGTCCCAGCCGGATGGTCACGGCCTTGGGCCGGAGCCCCATGCAGGCCATCAGGTAGCGGGCGTATTTCTGGACCTCGGGCAGGTATTCCGGCCCCGTGACGGTCAGCTCCTGGATCACCGAGTCCTCGTCCAGCTCCAGGTCCGCCCGCCGTTTGACCATGGCGGTCTTCTGCTCCCAGGTGTCGGCCTCGGTGTAGGTTATGCGCATTGCGTCCACCCGGCGGGCGTACTCCTTCTTCACGGAGACGGAGATTACGGAGTCCGCGTCCAGGACGGCGAGTGGCCCGCCCTGCCAGTGGTCCCAGGCGACGGAAAGCAGCCCCGCCATGTTCCAGTAGAGGGTTGCCCGGCAGACCCCGCACACGGTCTCCAGCAGGGACTTCTTGGTGGTCTTTGTCGTCTGGACGGCGTTGAACGTGAGCGAGTTTTCCTCGCAGAACTCCCACAGGCCGCCGAAGCTGGCGAGGTCAAGCTCCGCATCGGAGAACCGGGACATGGGGTGTATATGGGAGGTGAGGATTTCAAGGAGGATTGCCGCGGGATTGGACGTGGGGGTCTTCTCCACCGACCATTCCTCCCCGTCCCAGGTGCGGGCTATGGAACGGACGACCACGTTTATCTTCTGGAGCTTGTCGGCGTTGGCCGCGCTGCTCTTTATGCGGACGGCAAGCATGGCGGACAGGGCCATCTCCTTGGGTTCCAGCAGGGGGCAGTCCACGAAGTCTCCCGCCGCCTCCGACCGCTCCGGGTCAAAGCAGTGCGACTCGTAATAGAGCAGGCAGGCGGCGTTGGTCACGTAGCTGTCTTTTGCGGACTCGTTGACGAGCTTGACGTAGAAGCAGGACTTGCCTGCCGCCCTGTTGGCTTGGTATTCTGCCCACGTGAAGGTCTTGGTGGCCTCGTAGCGCACCTCGTCCGTGCTGCACATGGAGAACTCGTTGCCCAGGCTGCCGTCCACCTGGTCGGACGTCACGAACTTTGCGAAGGTGTATTCCACTACCTCCCCAAAACTGAAGGAGGCGGGAACAGGGGTCTCGTCCTTTACCACATAGCCCATGCGCTCGTACTTGCCGATGATTCCACGGGTATAGAGCGTCCTTGAGTCGCCAGGGAAGTGTATCCTGCAGGAGCCGTCCGTCTCGCCGTCGGCACCCACGAACACCAGCACCTTCTGCTCGTCCACGAACGTCGTGGTGTTCCCCGTCGGCATGGACAGCTTGAAGGGCATCGGACTCCAGCCGGTGTCGGTTCCGCAGGAGAAGTAGGCCCCTATGCGGCAGGTCGTCCCCTTGTGGTTGCCGGTCTCCCTGTCGGTGGCGTACAGGCCCATCGGGAAACTTATCGCCACCGTTACGTCACGGGCGTATGGGTCGAGCGTGAGAATCAGCTCGGTGGAGGCCCCGGAATCCAGCTCTGAACGGTACGGAATGGACTGGTTGCTGGTCGCGCTTGCTATGCGGGTTTTCACCTGCGTGAGCGCGGAGAAGGTGCTCCCGTCCTGCGCAATCTCATAGGTTCCTCCGGAGGAGAAGGGTGAATCAACCAGCGTCCCGTTCTCGTCCTGGGGCAGGTCGCCCGCGAACTGCTTGAGCATGACCTCGCCCGCTCGGATTTCGTCGAAGACCAGTTGCCCGAAGCCACACTCAAATGCCTGAGTCACGAACTGGTCGTGGCCGCCCGGCCCCGAAAGCTCATACCACTTGTCGGTGAGCAGGTAGGGGGTGAACCCGTGCCGCCCCATCACATACGGCTGGCTCTTGCCGGTGGCGAGGGAATTGGTCGCGCCCCTTTGGAAGGGAAGGTTTACACCCGAGTCGCTGTTGGTGGTGGCCTTCTGCTTGTCGGAAAGCACCTGCGGAGTCTGGGCGGCCTGCGCCTTCTTCATCTGGTACATGGCCACGCCTATGGCCACTCCGGCGACGACGGCGGACGCGATCATCACTCCTGCGGCAATCGCTGCAGGGGCCTCCGGCAGGACACGGACGATGGAGCCGTCCCTGGCCGGAGAATCCGGCAGCGCGAACCGTCCGCCCTCGACTATGGCCGCATGCTCGAAGTCTATATCCGGGAAAGCCGCCCTGTAGGACAGGCCGTCGGGAACAATGCGTATTTCATGGCCGTCTCCCAGTCCGGGGTATACCGCTATCCTCATTCCTGAACCACCTCGTAGAAGCCCCGGACCTTGAGAGCGGCAAGGGCAGAAAGCCTCACTCCCCGCTCGGTTGTGTGCAGGACGTTGTTCATGTCGGCCATGTAGCCTATGTGTATTTTGCCGTTGTAATCCATCTCGACGATGCGTCCTGGCTTTGGGCCGGGAACCTGCCGGACGTTCAGTCCTCCCTTCATGTCGTCCGACTCGTGGAGCATGAAGCTGGGGCTGTGGTAGTCCAGGTCGGCAAGCGGCGTTCCCGCCCTCCGGCAGCATTCCAGCACGAGGCCGTAGCAGTCGAAGCCCTCGGCCTTTGAGCGGCCATGCTCCCTGTACGGCACTCCGATAAGGTCAGTGAAATTCATGAGTTCCCCCTGTTGTTGTAGGCGTTGAATATCAGCGCGGGGAAGGTCATTTCCAGCCGGTCATCGGTGTCAAAGCTTATCTCCGCCTCCTTGCCGCTCCATGTCGCCGTCCCGTAGCTCCGGCGGTAGCCCCGTATCGGGGTGACGCTCCCGTCCTCCAGCAGTATGCCGGTGAACTCCGCGTTGAAGACGTACTCGGAGTCCATCAGGGACTTGAGGCCATTGCCTTCCACCGTTATCCTGAGGCTGCTTTCCCCATCGTCGGACGGCGAGAAGTCGAATGCGGATGCGAGCCAAGCCTCGCCGTTCCATTCCAGGTCACGGCTGTCATTGATGAGGCGTATGTGGGACGTGGACGTGCTGCCGTCCTTCTTACCGTCGTACAGGTGCACGAGGTAGGGGAGGGAGTATCCGCCGCCGAAAAGCAGCTTGTCATACAACGGGTCCATCTTATGCGTCCTCCAGCGTGAAGGTGACTTCCTTCCTGCCCTGTCCGCTCCAGGTGGGGGTTTCCTTCATGTAGTACAGCCGTTCCGTCTGGCCGTCGCGGACAGTCACGTCCGGGAAATAGAAAGGGACGGTCCCGCCCTTTATGTCATTCTCGAACCATGCCAGGAAGACACGGAACTCGGTCTTGCTGCCGGAGATGGGTTTCTTGTCGTCCATGCTGAGGTTGACCGCGTGGGTCTGCCGCTCGATGGAGTTCTTGCGGTAGTAGATGCGCCTCCCGCTTTTGTACTCGACCTCCTCCCGGTTCTCGTCATAGGAAGAATCCTGCCCGTATGCCTTTTTGTTCACGCCTGCAGGCCAGTTTGCTGGGACCATAGGGCCTCCTTACACTCCGTAAAACTTGCCGGTCATTCCGTCGCTCGCCTGTGCCAGCGACCCGTTGTAGCGGCCCTTGCGCATGGACTCGTTCACCCGAGCGTCGATGAGCAGCTTTATCCTGTTGCCGTCCACCTGCGGAGATACCCCGACCAGGTTGGAGGCGTTGTTCTCCACGTTCACCTGCGTTCCGCCTTCCTTGCGCCCTTCGCCACGGGCCATCAGTCCCAGGGCCTTCATCTGTCCGCGCGTGAACACGCCTTCGCCGGAGTTGGCCCGTATCTGCACCTTGTCGCCGGAGTAGCTGGAGCCGGGGACGATTCCTCCCTTCTCGAACGCCGGAGGCTGGGGTTTGTTGGACACGACGGTCGCAAGCTGTATCGCTCCGGCGGCGGCGGCCATAGCAGCCATGATTGCGCCCGCAGGCCAGCCGTTCTCCGCTATGGCCTTGGTCACGCCGACGGCTATGTTGGCGGTCGCCTCGGCGACCTGTGCCGCCCACTGCCAGTTCTTTATCTGGTATTCCTTCTTTGCCCCTTCTTTTTCCAGCTCCGTCTTCTTCTGCTGGTACTCCTGCTCTGACAGCTCACCCGCCTTGTACTTCTCTTCCAGCACGGCAATCTCGGCGTTCTTCTGCTCCTCGGCTTTCTTTATGGCGTTATCGCCTGCGCTCTGCAGGGCGGAGGAAATCTTGGCTGTGGCGTTCGCGACGGTCTCGGACACGGCCTCCATGCTGTTGATGGAGTCCATGTTCCACGCGTCATACATCTCCTCATTCATCCGCTCGAGGTCGGAATAGTACTGGTCCCAGATTTCCTTCTTCTGGTCGGCGGTGAACTGCTCCCATTCCACGCTCTTGGTGAGGGCCGCCATCTCCGCATCCATTGCCTCCTGTCGCTGCCTGACGGCATCCTGGAGCGGGGTCTTGCTCTCCTCCTCCTTTTCCGTGAAGCTTCCGGCGGCATGCACCTTCTCCTTGGCTCCTTTGACCGCGTTGCGCGTCGCCTCGTTCTCGGCCTCCACAGCACGGGCATAGGCCCTGTTCAGTTCGTCAGCTGCCGTGCTGAACGCTTCCGAAGCCTCCTTGAGCTGGCCCTCCGGAATGCCGCCGAGGTTTTCCATCTCCACATACATGGCGGCGAGGTTGCCCTTGAGTTCCAGGATGCGCTCGCTCTCCTTCTTGGCGGGGCTCTCCTTCCCGAACTCCTTGTTGATGTCCTCGAGGGCCTTCTGGTAGTCCTTCCACTTCTCGGCAAGGTCCTTCCCGTCGTTGCCGGAGGCTTTGTCGTACTTCGCTATCTTTTCCGCAAGCTCGGCTATCTTCTTTCGGTAGTTGACCTCGGTCTCGTAGTTTCCGGAAATAAGGCCGTTCGCACTTTTTATGAGGTTCAGGTAGCCCTTGTAACGGGCCTCGTATTCCGCCCGGTCCTCCTCCTCCTGGGAGACGGTCTCGCCCAACTGGCGGCGGGCCTCTATTTCCTTCTTGACCTGGGCGACGCTCTCTTCGTAAGACGCACGCAGGCGGGCCCGGGTCTCGCTGTCCTTTGCTTCACGCTCCTGGGCAGCCTGCAGTGCCGCGAGTCTTTCCTTCTCCGCATCGGCGGCCCGTTTTGTTGCGGCTGCCGTGCGGGCGGCCTCGCCTGCCTGCTCGGCCCAAGCCTGCTCCGCCTCCTTGTAGAGGGGCTTGAGGTCTTCCAGTGCCTTGGTTATCTTCCTGACCTCGTTCTGGGCTATCTTGTAGCCGGGCGTACCGTAGGCGGCCTTGGACATCTTTTCCTGCGCGGCCTTCAGCCCTGCCTCCAGTTCCTGCCTCTGCTTTTTCAGCCTCTCGTAGTCGCTTGCCCCCGTGTCGCCGTAGCCGTTCTTGGTGATGTCCTTCACGTCCTTCATGGCTTCTTTGACTGCCTTTGCCTGTTCATAGCTCTCACGCAGTCCGTTGGCCATAAAGCCGAAGAATCCTGCCAGTGCCTTCTGGGCGGGCGCAAGCAGGTCCGTCCAGCCCGCGCCGATGGCCTCCTTCACGTCGCCCCAGGCGTTTTTCATCTGCACGGACGCGTCGGCGGTGGCCTCCGCCTGCCCTTTGTACGCCTGGGCGACCATTTTGACCGCCTCGCCGTTCTTCAGCTGCTCCTCGGTCAGGCCCTTGAGGGCAGGAATGGTCTTTGCCATGCTTCCGGCACTGCCGGAATAGGTCTGGTTGAGCCCCTTGACGGCGGACTCCAAGCTCATAGTTCCGGAGGCTGCTACGTCCACGGCGGCGGACATGATGTCCATGATTTCAGACTGGGTGCGTCCTGCGGCGGCAAGCTGGCTCATCATGGGAATCAGTTCTTCGTCGCCAAAGTTTGAGACGGACTGAAGCTGTCCTGCGAATTCTTTCAGCCCCTTAACGGACTGTCCGTTCAGGAAAGGATTGTTGCGGGCGGCTGCCTCCAGCGAACGCTCGGCATTCTGCTGGACCTTCCATGCCTCCCCGCACTCGTTGAGGGCGGCAACGGCCTGCCCCACGGCCTTTGTGACAACTTCCGTAGCCTTGAATACACCGGTGAACGCATTTGAGAGATTGGCAAGCCCTTTTATTGCCCCGGAATTCCCGATGGACGAAATCTTCTTGGAGAATTCATTTACCTTGGAGGTTACTTTGTTTATCCCCTTTTCGGCGTTCTTGGAGTCCGCCGTGAACTTCATGGAGACTTCTGCTTTCTTTGCCATTGACAACCCTCAGAAACGTGCTATCATATACATAGTCACTTTGAGGGATTCAGGAGGTGCTTTATGGCCATCTTTTACATCGGTTCTATAGGATTTGTTCCGCTTCTTCTCACTGTTGCGCTTTTTGTCTGGCTGGGCAAGCACGGCTTCTTTGACGAGCCGTCGGAAGAAGCTGGCAGCGATGTATCGCCCACTGACTAGCCGAAGGTTTCCTCGAACTTTTCTTTTTCTTCCGCGTCCATCCCGATTTCCGGCTCTTCCAGCCGCCATGCGTTCTTCATGTCGCGCATGAATTTCTCGTAGCCGCCCTTGTCGCCCTCGTCCCAGGAGCGGTAGCCCATCACGTCGTTCAGCTTGGTCTCGCGCAATCCCCGGAACAGGGCAAGGAACTTGTGCCAGTGGACGGCATCTGCCTTGAGGTCAATCCCGTAGCATTGAAGGAAGGCGGAGTAAATCAGATCCTCGTCCTGCTGGAAGTCCACGACCGGCCCGCCGTCCCCGCCGCCGATGTCGCGCGGGAGGGACTGGGGCGGGGCATAGAACCCCATCAGGGCATTGAAGCCAGCCGCCTTGTCTCCGGGCGCGTCGCCGTCGTAGAGGAAGTCGAACTCCCCGAGACAAGGTGGCGGGCTTCAATG
>CAMJAJ010000021.1 GCA_946403565.1 uncultured Treponema sp.
GGGGCCGGTCGTGATGCCCGTGTTTCCGATGGTTCCGATGACCTGCCCCTGGGTCACGTCGTCGCCCTTGCGGACACGTATCGTGTTCAGGTGGGCATAGCGGGTGTAGATGCCGTACTTGTGCTTGATGATGACGGAAAGACCGAATGTCGCATCGTTGCCGACGGAGACAATCTGTCCGTTTGCGGTCGCAACGACGGGGTCGCCTGACCGCCAGGTGCTGAAGTCCGTCCCCTTGTGGATGTACCACTGCTTGGATATGGGGTGAATCTGCTGGCCGAAGCTCATGGAGATGTGGCCGATTCCGTTCTTGACCGGCCAGACATTGGGTATGTCGGTGAAAAGCGAGCTCTGGTTCTCCAGCATCTTGCCGATCTCTTCAACCGGCTGGACGGCGCTGTCCAGGTAGGCGGTCAGCTGCCGCACGTCCTGGGTCTCCTGCAGGGAGCCGGCCGCGAGGTCCTGCCTGCTGAACAGGGAGGAAAGGTCGCCGTTGCCCGTCACGCCCTCCATGTTGGTCCCGCCGTCACTGATTCCCAGGAGGGACAGGGTCGTGGAGAGGGAGGCCTGGAAGCGGCGCGCGCTCTTGAGCAGGTTGTCGTTCTCGTCACGGAGCTCGTCCAGGGACGCGAGCGTCTCCTTGTTCTCCGCCCTGAGCCGGCGGTTCTCCAGCTCGCTGCCGATTGCCCGCTTGTTGAAGTAGACGAAGGAGCCGGTTATCCCCGCCAGGAGGATGAAGCCCAGCACCATCGCGAACACGTTGGTCTGTATGCTGAACGCCCTGCCGTTGGAGTGCGGCACGAGCATGACGGTTATCTTTTCATCGAAAATATGGAAGACCCGGGCAAGAGAGCGGCCTATCAGGGAGAAAAAGCTACCTAGCCCATACGCAATGTGGGAAACGAAGTTCTTCTCAAAATTCTTATATCGTCTCGTGCGGGCCACGGGGAAATCTCCTTTAAAAACAGCCTTCTACGGCAGTGTAATTATATAGTAGCAGTTTACCGCCAAATAATCAAGAGAGGCATGGCCAGTTTCAAAAGTCCGCAGCAAGGACCGCTGAAACGCGCCCGACCGTCCTGGTCAACCGACTTCCAGCCAGCACCCCGGGCCAAACGCCCTCGGACGACCGACTTCCGGCCAGCCACCCCGGGCCAAACGCCCCGGACGACCGACAGCCGGCCAGCACCCCGGGCCAAACGCCCCGGACGACCGACAGCCTCGAATTCATTTGACAGGCAAAGCTACCTATGTTAGAATATCGGAAGTTAGGGATTGATTTTTTATTCAGAAGCCGTTTTTTTTTGGCCGATGGATAGATTGAACAGACTCAATTGGCGTAGGGAATCCTGCCGCCGGACTCGAAAGCCGGTCGGACGGGAAGCCCTACTTTATTTTTGTTGCTGGCCTTGGGAAACGGGCTCCGGCCGAAAGTTCGTCCGGAAGCACCGCCGTTCAAGGGGCCAGGCACAGGGAGGAAGTACGGCAATGCATTTTTTTGATACACACGCCCACATCGGGCTGCTCTTTGAGGACCCCATCAAGCAGTACCGCGCCATAAAGGAGGCGGAACTTGCCGGGGTGACCCGGATCGTGTCCATAAACAACAGCCTCCACGACTTCAAGAAGGAGTACGCCCTGCTCAAGACCAGGAAGAGCATCTTCCACGCGGTCGGCGTGAGCCCGGCGGAGGTGGTCTCCCCCGGCGACGACTGGCGCAGTATAATAGAAGAAAGCATCAACCTCCCCAAGGTCGTCGCCCTGGGCGAGACGGGACTGGACTACGAGAAGCAGTACGGCGACAAGCGCAGCCAGATAGAGCTGTTCATCGCCCAGCTGGAGATGGCCCAGAGCCTTGACAAGCCGGTGATCATCCACAACCGGGGCGCCGGCAAGGACATCTTCGAGATCCTCCGGGACCGCATTCCCAAGCGGGGGGCCGTCTTCCACTGCTACAGCGAGAACGCGAAGTACGCCCAGCAGTGCCTGGACGCGGGCCTGGACGTCTACTTCTCCTTCGCAGGCAACCTGACCTACCGCAACGCCCAGAACCTGCACGAGACGGTGATGAACATCCCCGTGGACAGGATGCTCATCGAGACCGAAAGCCCCTTCATGGTTCCCGCGAAGTACCGGGGCAAGCGGACCATGCCCGCCTTCCTGCCGGCCACCGCCGAATTCCTGGCGCAGATGCTGCAGATGGACATGGAGGACCTGTCCAAGCAGCTCTGGACGAACTCCTGCAAGATCTTCGGACTGGACGAGGCGGAGTAAGATGGCGGGCGAAGGAGCACCTCCGGGCGGCCCGCAGGGTCGCGGCTTCGGGCGGGGCTTCCTGACGGAGGAGGAAAAGGCCAACCGCCCCAAGGTGACGGTACAGCTGGTCAGGCGCGTCCTGTCCTACCTCCTGCCCTACTGGAAGCAGATGCTCCTGGTCATCGCCGCAATCGGCGTGTCGTCGGTGTTCAGCCTGGCCCCGTCGGTCCTGACCGGGCGGATAATCGACGAAGGGCTCATCGGGCGCGACTTCCACGCGCTCATCACGCTGATCGGAATCTCGCTGGCCGTCACCCTGGGGGCAAACCTCATCGGCGTGCTGGAGAGCTACCTGAACACCTGGATAGCGCAGCACATCACCTATGACCTGCGGAACACGATGTACGCCCACCTGCAGAAGATGTCGCAGGGCTTCTTCACGTCGCACAAGCAGGGCGACATCATCACCCGGATGACCAGCGACATCTCCGGGGTCCAGCAGACGATCAGCGGCACGCTCGCAAGCATCCTTTCAAACTCCATCACCCTCATCGTGGCCCTCGTGGCGATGTACCAGAAGAACTGGCTGCTGGCCACGCTCGGAGTCCTCATCGTCCCCCTGTTCATCATCCCCACCAGGAGCGCGGGCAAGACCCGCTGGTCGCTCACCCGCGAGGCACAGGAGTGCAGCGACGAGATAAACGGAATCCTGAACGAAACCCTGTCCGTCAGCGGGCAGCTGCTGGTCAAGCTCTTCGGCAAGGAGCGGTCGGAATACGAACGCTACGAGGAGGTCAACGGCCGCATGGTCAGGCTGAACATCCGGGAGGGCATGGCGGGCCGCTGGTTCCGCGTCGTCCTGTCCACCTTCGCCAGCATCGGCCCCATGCTGCTCTACCTGGCGGGCGGCCTGCTGATGATGAAGGGCGACAGCACGCTGACGGTCGGAGACATAACGGTCTTCGTCGCCCTGCTCGGCAAGATGTACGGGCCGGTGAACCAGCTGCTGAACATACAGGTGGACTGGATCCGGAGCATGGCCATGTTCACCCGGATTTTCGAATACCTGGACCTCCCCGTGGACATAGAGAACGCACCCGACGCGGTCACCCCGGAGTCGGCGGAAGGCAGGGTGTGCTTCAGCAGGGTCTGCTTCTCCTACAGCAGCGAACGGCAGATTCTGAAGGACATCTCCTTCACGCTGGAACCCGGCAAGAGCATCGCCATCGTGGGGCCGTCCGGTTCAGGCAAGAGCACCCTCGTGCACCTCATCCCCCGCCTGTACGACGTGGACTCCGGCAGCGTCAGCTTTGACGGGGTGGACGTGCGGAAGCTCGACCTGGGCTACCTCAGGCGCAACATCGGAATCGTGAGCCAGGAGACCTACCTCTTCAACGGGAGCATACGCGACAACCTGCTCTACGCCAAGCCGGACGCAAGCGAGCAGGAGCTTGAGGCGGCCTGCCGCACGGCAAACATCTGGGAGTTCATCTCCTCGCAGGAAAAGGGCCTGGACACGCTGGTGGGCAACCGGGGGCTCAAGCTGTCGGGCGGAGAAAAGCAGCGCATCTCCATAGCCCGCGTCCTGCTGAAAGACCCCGCGCTCCTGATCTTTGACGAGGCGACCAGCGCGCTCGACTCCATCTCCGAACGCAAGATACAGGACGCAATAGACCCGCTCATCGACGAACGCACGAGCATCCTCATAGCGCACCGCCTGTCCACGATACTCGCCGCCGACGAGATACTCGTCGTGAAGGACGGCATGATCGTGGAGCGGGGCACGCACGAGGAGCTGGTCGGCTCGGGCGGCGTGTACACCGAGCTCTACGAAACCCAGTTCAGGATCGGAAAGGCATAGGAGGGACGCGGGCCGTCATGAGGCTCCGCTGACGGCCCCGGCTTGACACGATGGAAAAAGTATGATACTAATTAATTGTACACAATATAATCGAGCATGATTCAAAAGCCGCTTGCTTTTGAGACCGCTCAATCTTACATACGGCCTTCAGCCGGACAGGAGGAACGCAATGGGAATCTATGACTTCAAATTCAACTCGCGCAAGGGCGAGGAGCTTTCGATGGCAGACTACAAGGGAAAGGTGCTGCTCATCGTGAACCCGGCGACCGGCTGCGGTTTCACGCCCCAGTATGAGGACCTGCAGAAGATCTACGAGGCAGACCACGACAGGGGTCTTGAGATCCTTGACTTCCCCTGCAACCAGTTCGGCAACCAGGCCCCCGGCGACAACGAGGAGATCCACAGCTTCTGCAAGGGCAGGTTCGGAATCAGCTTCCCCCAGTTTGCCAAAATAGAGGTGAACGGCGAGAACGCCCTGCCCCTCTACAAATGGCTCACGAGCAACACGACGTTCGAAGGCTTCGGCAACAGCAAGGCCGGGCTCGCCATGTCCGCCTTCCTCAAACTGAAGGACTGGAACTACAAGAAGAGCGGAGACATCAAGTGGAACTTCACCAAGTTCCTGATCGACCGGGAAGGCGCCATCGTCAAGCGCTTCGAGCCGACGGCAGACATGGCCACGGTGCAGGCCGAGATAGAGAAGCTGCTCTAGGAGAAATGCCGTATGAAGGGAAAATACGATGCCCTGCTCCTGGAAAACCAGCTCTGCTTTCCCCTCTATGCCTGTGCAAAGGAGATAGTACGCCGCTACAAGCCCCTGCTGGACAAGCTTGACCTCACCTATACCCAGTATATCACGATGATGGTGATGTGGGAGGACGGCGAGGCAAACGTCAAGGAGCTCGGCGAGCGGCTCTTCCTGGATTCGGGAACCCTTACCCCCCTGCTCAAGAAGCTCGAGGGCAAGGGCTACATCACCCGCGAGCGCTCGGAGGAGGACGAAAGGAACCTCATCGTGCGGATAACGGAAAAAGGCAGGGCACTCAAGAAAAAGGCCGCCGACATTCCCCAGAAGATGGCCTCATGCATCACGCTGGAGAAGGACAGTGCGGCCACGCTCAAACGGATACTGGAATCCCTCATGGCCCAGTTCCAGGCGGATGAATGAATCGCGCAGGATGAAAGATCGGGCGGGCCCTGACAGGGGCTACCGCCCCGCCATCGAGCCCTGCCGCCCGCCTGTAAACCGGTCGCCCCGCAGTCCTAGCGCAGGGCCTCCTTGAGCACCTCCAGGTTCTTTTCCATAACGCCCAGGTAGGTCGTCCCCTTCTTTATCTGCTTTGAAGTCGTTGACTGCAGGGAGTCCAGGGTCAGGACCTTGGCCTTCTTGTTCTTGCTCGTCGAGATGACCGTCTTGGCAATCTTGCCGTTGCTGCTTTCAATCTGGCAGACGCACTGCAGGTCCAGCTCGTTCACCTTCTCCGCAAGGAAGGCGATGGTCTTGAAGCTCGCCTCACTTTCGGCGGAGCAGCCCGCAAACGCGGCATAGTAGTTCAGCCCGTAGTCATCCACCAGGTAGCGGAAGGGGAAGCGGTCTCCAAACAGGAGCGTGTCCTTGCCGGCGACCTTTACCGCAGCGGCGTATTTCAAATCAAGGTCAGAAAGCTTCTTAATGTAATCCGTAAGGTTGGCCCGGTAGGAGGCGGCGTTCGCGGCATCCTTCTCGCAGATCGCCTCGCAGATTGCGGAGCAGAGGATCTTGGCATTGCGCAGGGAAAGCCACACGTGCTCGTCAAGCTCCTCCTCTTCCTCGTCCTCGTCATGATGATGCTCGTCATGGTCGTGGTCATCGTCCTCGTCGTGATGGTGCTCATGCTCCATGCCCTCGACAATCTCCTCGGCCAGTGCCCGGTCGCCCATGACGTCCATCAGGTTGACCACCTTCATGGCCTTGTTCTTCGCGTTCGCAAGGACCTCGTCCACCCACTCGTCGCTCTCGCCGCCCACGTAGATGAACACGTCGGACTCGGAAATCTTGGCCACATCAGCCACACTCGGTGAATAGCTGTGCAGGTCCACGCCGTTCGCGACAAGGAGCGTCAGGTCCACGCCGGCATTCCCGCCGACAATCTGCCTGGCCCAGTCGTACTCCGGGAAAATCGTCGCCACGACCTTGACCTTGTTCCCGTCTGATGATGCCGTGGAGGCTTTCTTTGCGGAAAGCGTCACCGCGCCCAAGGCGGACAGCACCAACGCCGCCGCGAAACCCTTGACAACCTTACTGTTCATATCTCTCTACTCCTCTGAGGCAGTTTCAAAAGTCCAAGCAGACTAACGTCTGACGGACTAAAGTCCAAGCAGACTAACGTCTGACGGACTAACGTCTGACAGACGTTTGAAACAGGAACCTCTCTATTCTATCCTGATTCATACCGCGGCAAAACTATACCGCGTCCGCATCTATACCGTAGATGTGTTTATACCACGGTCCCGTTCCCATGAAACGGCCCGCCTTTTGCTGCAGCAACCTTTATGCGATGGCCCGCTCGTCAAGGCACTTTTCCAACGCGGACTGTATCTCCGCCTGGTCGTAGCCCTTGCCGATGAACACGATCTGGTTCTCCCGGTCGCCGAACTCTTCGTCCCAGCTCTCCTTCATCTCCGGGTTGCTTTCCAGAATCTCCTGCTTCTGCTCCTCAACGAGGGCGTCCACCCAGTAGGACACCTCCATTATGGAAGAGTTCCGCCCCGCCTGCTCAAAGAGCTGCACGTCCTGGTCCGCATCGGAGAACCAGATGTAGCCCTTCGCGCGGATGAGGGACTTAGGATAGCTTTCGTTGACGAACTTCAGGAAGCGCTCGCGGTTGAACGGACGCTTCTCCTCGTAGACGAACGAGGTTATTCCGTACTCGTCGGTGCAGCCCTTGCTTTCGCCGAGGGAATTGATGGCCTTCTGGATTGCCGATGACGAGTCGATCTGCTCGAAGTTGAACGGTTCGCCGGTGACGATCTTCTCCAGCTCAATGCTGCCGTTGACGCTGCGGAAAATCGGGGCCCGGGGCTGGAACTGGCGGACAATCTCCTGCACCTGCTCAAGCTGGCTCTCGCTGAGCAGGTCGCACTTGTTCAGGACGATGAAGTTGCAGAATTCAATCTGGTCCACGATGAGGGTGGAGATCTCCTGATTGCTCAGGTTGTTCTCGTCAACACCATCCTCCTCCGTGCGCTTCTTCAGGTCATCCAGGAACTCGCGGTAAATGCGGTCCGCATCCACGACCGTCACGACCGAAGTGAGGCAGACGTTCGTGTCGGGGTTGTCCTCCTCGTAGGCAAGGAAGCTGGCCGAGACCGCACCGGGGTCGCTGATTCCGGACGCCTCCACGAACACGACCTCCACCGAATCTATCTCCGATATCTGCTCCAGCTGCTTGATGAACTCATCGCGGAGCGTGCAGCAGATGCAGCCGTTCTGCAGTTCGTACATGGGGCACTCGGCGACATTCGCCCCCTCCTTCTTCAGGATCTCGGCGTCAACATTTATGCTCCCCATGTCGTTCACGATCAAGGCGACACGGCGGGTCTCCTGCCTGAGCAGGTTGTTCAACAGCGTGGTCTTTCCAGACCCCAGGTAGCCCGTGATGAGGACCACCGGCTTCTTCTTTGTCTTTTCCATAATCATTCTCCGGTTTCCCAGCGCGATGACCAGTTCCAAAGGTCGGTCCGGACTTTTGGAACTGTCAAATTTGAGAACCGGTCTTAAATTACCGCAAAGAGGAAGAATTGTCAATATGGGAATGAATCTCAAATTAAAAAAAGATGCCCGAACTGCGCAAGCAACCTGACGGGCGCACCCCCCGGATGCAGGCCCAGCCAGTTTGCGCCCAAGGGCCGCTCCCCGGGCTCGGCTGACTAGGCCCCCCGGGCTCGGCTGACTAGGCCCCGCAGCTGGCTCGTCCAGGCCTGCATCAGGATACCGAAGGCAACGCCGACATTGAGCGACGCCTTCAGGCCGGTCATGGGGATGGACACGCAGCCGTAGTCCGCACGGTGCAGGGCCTCGGGGCTGACCCCCAGCTCCTCCGAGCCGATTATCACGATGCCCCGCTCCGGGAACGTGAACTCGCCGATGGGCGTGCCGCCGGTCTCCAGGACGAACACCGGATCTTCCCGGGGCAGGTCCTCCAGCGGGCAGCGGGTCCAGCCCATCGTCTCCACGCAGCCCATCCCCGAACGGACGGCGCGGGGCTGGGAGGGATCCACGCAGAGGGGGGAGATGTAGACCTTCTCGCAGCCCATCGCCTCCGCCGTGCGGAAAATCGAGCCGATGTTGAAGGGGGAGCGGATGTCCTCGGCATAGACGGATACGCCGGGAAAGAAACTGCGGGCGGCAACGGTTTCGCCAGTCGCACCGTCAGCCCCAGCTACGCCCGACTGCCCGCCCTCAGCCCCAGCCACATTCGCCCGATGCGGGGCCACGACCAGGTCCCACTCGGCAGGGAAGGTCCCCAGGATGCCGAGCAGGGCGTTGCGCGCCAGGTTGCAGGCCCGCCGCTCGTCGAAATTCTCTTGCTGTAATATAGAAGAAAGTTGCTCCCGCTCTGCTTCGGGGAGCTTGGGGTCGTCCAGGACGATGCGGCAGACCGCCCTCGTGTAGTCCTGGCGGCTCATCCGCGTGAAGTTGTACTCGGTGCCTTTCTCGGCAATGCCCGCGATGTCCCTTTCCAGCTCGCCAAAGGTCAGGGCAAGCTTGCGCCGCTTCTGGCCCGGCTCCAGCTGGAAAAGCCGCTCGGGGTCTATCATCAGTAGGCGGTCTTGATGAGGGCGAACAGGTCGTCGCTGCTCATGCTCCGGGGCAGGCTGTTGATGAACTCGGTCTTGCCCGCGTCCTCGGCAGCCAGCGAGAGCTTTTCAAGCGTCAGGTTCAGGTCCTTCATGCGGGCAGGCAGGTTGTATGTCGCCAGCCCCTTCCGGATGAACTCGGACAGGTCGGACGCGGCCTTGGTGTCGTCGCTCCCGTCCTCGGTCGCCTTCAGGAGGCGGGCCGCATGGGCCAGGCGGTCCAGGCGGAACTTGGCCGCGTCATCCACGATGTAGGGCAAGAGGACGGAGGCGACCAGCGCGCTTGGCGTGGCGAAACGGGCGTTTATGCAGACCGCCAGCAGGCTGGTCATTCCGAGCGAGGACGTGGACGCGGCAAGGGAAGCCATGAGGCCGCTCTGGGCCAGCAGCTCCTCCTTGGGGGTGGTCACGTCCAGCGAGTCGGTGCCGTGGTAGGCGAGCGCGAGCAGCTCCATCGACTTTTCCGCCGCCATGTCGGAGAAGAAGTTGGCGCGGGGGCTTATGTAGGCCTCCAGCGCGAGCGCCAGGGCCTCCAGTCCGATCGAGGAGGTCTGGTTGTTGGACAGCGAGAGCGTCAGGTTGGGGTCGCAGATTATCGTGTCGCCCGCCCCGCTCTTGGTGTGCATGATGCGGAGGGCGGAAGAGCGGGAGTCCACGAGCGGTATCGCCTGGGAGAACATGAAGCGGTCGCGGATCGTCGTGGGAACACAGACCAGCGGCAGCGGCGGGGCGACGATGTCGTCCTTCTCCAACGCGGTGTAGGTCTCCCGCGTGTCGTTGTACAGCTTGGCAACCGCCCGTCCAAGGGAGATGGCCTTGCTGCCGCCCGCAGCGACGATTCCGTCCACATGCGCCTGGCGGGCCAGCTTGAGCGCGGAGTCGAGCGTCTTGGTGTCCGCCGGCCCCTCTATGTCAGAGAAGGTGAAGAAATCCAGCTTCCGGTCAGTCAGGGGCTTGGTTATCTTCTCCCCGGCCTCCACCTGGGTAAGGATAGGGTCCATGACAATCATGAACTTGTCGCCCCACTCCTGCACGAACTCTCCGAGCCGTATGATTCCGTATGAGCTGAGGAGAATCTTCTGTGGTATCTGAAATGAAAAATCTGACATAATCCGCCGCCCTTTCTGATTTTTTAAAAAAAAAGGACGGAAAGCCCTTCCGCCCTTTTTGCCGACCGACCAGCCTAGCTCCTAGGCCAGCCCGTAGGCGCTGAGAATCTGATCTGCCGTCGCGGAAATGGTCTCCGCGCTCAGGTAGTTCGGATCCTGAATCTTCAATTTAATCTGCTCTACAAGATCAGCCCTGACATCCGGGGTCTCCTTCGCAACCGTCTCAAGATAGTAAGCTTCGGCCGCTTCCTTGGCCTGTGCTGACACCTCTATTTCATCGGAGAATGAAGTGACGC
>CAMJAJ010000022.1 GCA_946403565.1 uncultured Treponema sp.
GTTCGCTTGTGTCCCGGTCAGTCAGGCCGTCCGCGGCCCTGCCCCATGCGGCCTAGCTCCATTCGTTGTCCAGCCAGTCCAGCCGGGTCCGCAGGTATTCCATCATGTAGTCCACCTCGTCCTGGTAGCTCCTCCTGTTCCGCCAGCCCGTGGGGTTGGGCCACTGCCGGTGGCCGAACGACTTCCATGCCCGGTCGTTGAGGATGGCCGCGTCCTCCAGCCCGTCTGCCCAGCCCTGTATGCCCTCGATGGACTGCCGCAGCTGCCCCTTCGTCTCCTGCCAGCGGCTCCTGAGGGCGGCCGTGAAGCGTTTGTCCTGGAGCAGCCGTCCGTACCAGGCCGCCTGGGCGGTGATGTAGCCGTCCGTCTTGCTGCAGTCCGCCGCATCGGTGTTGCCGGCCGAGAGGTCGAAGTCCCAGACCGGCCCCATGAAGAACTTGTCCTGCCTGGCGTCGTAGTACATGAAGCAGGAGGCCTGGAAGCGGGAGTCGTGGTTCTTGGTGAACTCGTTCACCAGGTACCAGTCCACGAGCGAGGGCAGGTCAAAGTAGCGCGTCCAGTCCCCGCCGTCCTCGTCCTCGCCGAAGAGGTACTTTTCCCGTTCGTTCACGAAGTCCTTTATGGCGAAGAACTCGTCCCAGCTGTACTCCACGCCGTCCGTGTCCACGATGTTGAACAGGACCCCGTGCTCGCTCGTGAAGCTGAGCCGCTCGTTGATGTGCTCGTCGATCTTGAAGAGGATGCTGCCGTCCGGGGGGGCTATGGCCACCCGCTCCGGAGAAATCTCTATCTTCTCCTGTATCCCGTACAGGCCCGCGTACTTGCCGTTGAGTATGAGCGTGACGAATTCCTGCCGGGGGGTCCAGGCGAACCTGTTCCAGAGCCGGTGCGCCAGGAAGAAGGCGTACTCGTCGCGAAGGAAGGTCTTGTCCGTGGAGCTCGCCTTGAGCACCCAGCGCCTGGCCCTGCCCATCCCCAGCAGGCCCTCCTCCTCGTTCAGCTTGAGCAGGTAGGGCTTCTTGTCCGTGTCTATGGTCTTCCAGGTGGAATTCCCCCGGCCCCGGATCTTGCAGCTGCCGCCCCAATGGGAGCCGCCGTCGTCCAGCGAGTACACCGCGTCCAGGTAGTTCTCCTTGGAGCTGATCTTCCTGCCGTAGGTGTTTATGCTCAGCACGGGCAGGCCCAGGCGCCCGTAGTCCTCCTCCCGTATGGCGGAGTAGAACGACGCGAAGGCAAGGAAGGCGGAGCTTGCGAGCAGCAGGGCAAGCAGCAGCAGGCCGGGAAGGCTGTGGCGGCGGATCTTCATTCGGCCTCGTATGCGGCCGTGCTCATCAGGAGGCAGTGCAGGGGGGAAAGGCCCTGCAGCACCAACTCGGTCGCCGCCTCCTTTTCCCTCGTGAAGCCCGAGCATGCGTCTGTCAGGTAGACGAGCTTGCAGCCCATGTCAATCACGTCTATCGCGGTGAAAAGCACGCAGCACTCGGCGACCACCCCGGTCAGGACGACCCTTCCGGCCCAGCGGGCGGCCTCGCGGAGCGCGGGTATGCCCATGGAGGAGTAGACCGACTTGCTGTACACCTGGTACTGCGCCGTGAGCGGCTCCAGCTCGGGGACAAGCCGGTTCATCCAGGCGTTGGCGTTTATGTCCGCATAGCTGACGTTGTAGTCCTTCCAGGTGCCGCACGGGTTCACCGGGGGCATGAACTTGGTGAAGGCGACGTCTATCTGCTTGCTGCTTTCTTCGACCCGGGTGCAGAGGCCGGCGATCCGCCTGGCGGCCCCCTCCGTGTCCAGGCAGGCCCAGGGCTGGCCCTTGGTGTAGACGTTCTGCATGTCCGTGACGAGGATCAGGTCGCCGTCTTTCATCTCGCGTCCTCGCCGTCCAGGGCATCCGCCTTGCGGATCATGCTGGTCTCCCAGCGCAGGAGCGAGCGCTCCGCGGAGGCCTCGTCCCCCTTCACGTCGCACAGGATCCGGAAGACCGGCTCGGTGCCGCTCGGCCGCATCCAGATGAAGGCCTTGGTCGCTCCCTGCTCATCCAGGAAGCGGACCTTGAGGCCGCCCTTGCCGTTGTTCCAGTCGGAGGCGTTCTTCACCTCCTCCGTTCCGTTCGTCGTGTCGGCCTCGTAGGAGGCGAAGCCGTAGATGGAGCGCAGCTCCTCCTGCTTGGCTGCCCACTCCTCCTCAAACACCTGCCTGAACCGCTCCTTGAGCAGTCCCTTGTCCTCGGTCTGCACCTGCATAAGCGCCCGCGTCTCGCTGACTCCGGTCGTCGTGTAGCGGGGCAGGGTCTCGAGCACGTCGGAGAGGGTGAAGTCGTCCCGGTAGCGGTATTCCTGGCCGGACCGTTCGCACCAGATGTGGAAGAGCCCCTTGCGCAGGCTGCCGTCCTCGCCTTTCGTGTCCCGTATGGCGAGCAGCTTGACCAGCGCGAAGAGGGTCGCCAGCGGGTCGCGCACGCGCGAGGGATAGGTTATGTTCCCGCCGTTGCTGCCTTCCCCGAGGATCCGCACGCGGTAGCCTTCCTCGCGCTTCTTCTGGGCCAGGTGGACGACGTTCGCCTCGCCGACCTCGGCGCGGAACAGCTCTATGCCGAGCTTGGAGCATATCTCGTCTATGCGCATGGAGGTGGGGCAGTTTACGGCGACTGCCGAGCGTCCGCCGCCTGCCAGTATCCTGCGCAGGAGCCCCCTGCCGGAGAAGTTCTGCTCCCGCCAGATTTCAAAGGTGCTTTCCGCCATGACGCAGAGGGCGAACACCTCCTGGGCCGGGATGGGCCGGGCCAGTGCCTCGTTCCTGTCCTCCCCGCCCTTGGTGTCCCAGAACACGATGTTGCCCCGGTCGCCGTCGCAGTCCGGCATGTAGCCCAGGAGGGCGCTGGCGTTTCCGCCCTGCTGCAGCTCCTCCATCCGCTGTGCGCAGTGGACCAGGTTTTCCGGTTCCGGGATTATCTCATGGACGATCTGCCCCGGTTCGTCGTTGAAGGGGGCAAACTGGATGCCGAATGACTCGATCAGCTGCCGGTCTATGGAGCAGGTCCGTGCCGACCCGTTCATGTCGGCCACCACGGTGAGGGGGCGGGATGCGATTGACTTCCGCAGTATGCTGAACACCTTCTCCTGCTCGTCCGCATCGCTGGTTCCCGCGATTATCTCCCGCACGAAGGCGTCGTATTCCTGCAGGGCCTTCTCCTTGTAGCGTCCGGAATCCGCGCACAGGGAGTCCACGGACCGGTCGTTCACGCAGGAGAGGATCTCCCAGGCGTGCGCCTCGTTCTCGAAAATGCCGCATTTCCGCTCGAACATGTCGATGAGCCGCCTGCTCTCCTCCCCGGAGAGCACTCCCCCGTCGGACAGGCCGAACTTTATCCCGTTGTGGCCGATCGGGTTGTGGCTTGCGGAGATGTAGACGAAGGCGTCCGCGCTCTTGGCGTATGCCATGATTTCCGGGGCGGCCACGATGCCGACGCAGCGGACCGTCACGCCGGAATAGATGAGGGCCTTGACGATGGCCTTCTCTATCTCGCTCCCGGTGGGCCGGGTGTCCCGCCCGACGATGACGACAGGCTCCTTGCTCTTGTCGTTGTCCTGCAGGAACTCCGAGAAAGTCTCCCCGATGAGGAGAGAGATCAGGGTGTTCGCCTTTCCGATGGACGTTCCGCCGTCCTCAGCGTCGCCGCTCTCGGCGAATATCTTCCGCCAGCCGGAGGCCGAAAGAATCATCTTGTGGTGCATATCTAGTCCTTGTTCCTGCTGTATGATTCAGGAAGTCCGTCGAAGCAGTTGAGTATCTTCACGACCTGCGCGGTCGGGTGCAGCCTGCTTTCCGTCCGGTAGTAGCCGAGTCCCTTCTCCACGTCGCGCTCGCAACCCTCGCCCTCTATGAGCATGGTTCCGATTATCGGGTAGACGTTCTCGCTTCCGTTCAGCTCGGCCGCGTTGTACCAGAGGAACGCGCTGTCGTAGTTCTTGGGGACTCCCTTTCCATAGTAGTAGCAGTCAGCCATCCGCTCCATGGCCTCCACCTTGTTCAGCTTTGCCGCCATCAGGTAGTATTTGGCGGCCAGTTCGTCCGAACCGTTCACGAGCGAGCCGGCCTCCGTATAGGCTTCCGCCAGGGTGTAGAGGGCGTCGGCGTTCTCCGCGTTGCTGGACACCTTCTTCTTGGCCCGGTTTATGGTCTCCGTGACGGTGTAGGTGGAGAGCGTCATCTTGTCGCTGTAGTACTTCTCGATGTAGAGGCGCTGGTCCTTTGCCGCGCTTATGCCTGCGGTCTCGGCGAACACCGCGAGCCGGTAGGCCTCGTCCAGGTTGCTGTAGTCCTCGTCGAAGGTCACCGACACGTCGGAAATCCGCTGCTTGATCAGGGCCTGGTAGGACTCGATGTAGCCGTACTTGACGGCCGCGATCAGCGACTCCTTTATGTCCGTCTGCCCCGAAAGCCATACGAGGAGGGAGAACGAGAGGTAGTAGCTGTACTCGTCCTCGGCCGCGCAGCCGTTCGTGATGAAGTCCTTCTGCTCCGTCTCGTCCCGGGCCGTGGCCGCCAGCCAGCCCCAGGCCTCGCCGTAGTTCAGGTTCGCGGCGGCCTCAAAGCTCGCCCGCGCCTCCTTGGCCTTCTTCCTGGTTCCGTAGCCGTTCTGCAGGCAGCGGCCCTGGCAGACCAGGGCGGGGGCGTACTCGGGGTCCGCCTTGAGCACGTCCTGTATGAGGTTCCAGGCCGCGGCGACGTCCTTGTCGGGCCGGACGGAGGCCGCCTTCATGTCGTAGCGGGAGACCGCCTCGTTGTCCTCGAGCAGGAGCCAGGCGTACCAGGTCTTTTCAAACTTGCCGCCGGCATCCGCCCTGCCCTTGAACCACTTCAGGGCCTCGGCCTTGGTCGCGACCTTGAGCAGCTCCGTGTTCTTTTCCACCTCGCCCTTCTCGCTGAAGTTCGAGTCGTCCATGGAGTTCTGCCAGTATTCCACGTCGTTCTTGAAGCGGCTGCCCTGCAGGACCTGCGCGTATATGTTGTCCAGCTCGGAGAGGGCCCGGGCGGCCCGTTCCTCGTTGAGCGGGAACTTGTTCGCGCTGCTTATGGCCTGGCGGTAGGAGTTCAGGCTGCCCTGCTTGCCCTTGTAGCGGTTGCCCAGCAGGTACTGGCAGTAGGAGCTGCCCTTCTTGGCGCCCTCGTTGAGCCATGCGATGCTGTCCTTCTCGCCGTCCTCGGTCTCCGCCTCGCTGTAGTACTGGCCCAGCTCCATGCAGACGGTCTCGTCAGGGGCGTGCCCCTCGTCCTCGTAGTAGGCGCGCAGCTGCTCCATCTTCTCCTGGTAGGCGACCTTCTCGTCGTAGAGCGCGTCGCGGTACTTGTAGTAGTAGAAGGAGGCCATGTTCTTGTCGGTCGTGTCGAAGTAGCCTTCCCGGTATATGGCCGCCAGCGCGGAGAAGCCCCGCGGCTCGCCGTACATGGCCGCGTTCATGTAGTATTCCAGGGCCTTCTCCTGGTTGTGGAAGGGATTGGACTGCTTGAGGCACAGGGGCGTCGAGTATTCCGTCTGCGAGGGGATGGTTCCCGCGTAGAAGTCACCCAGGAGCATGGCGGCCTTGGGATGGTAGAGGGCTTCCGCCTCCTCCAGCAGGACGGAGGCAGTCTCCAGCAGCTCCGACGCCATGTCGTCGGTCACGTTTCCCCGGCCCATCGCGAGTATGTCCTGCGCCGCTATGTAGTAGGCCTCCGAGTAGTGGAAGGCCATGGCCTTGTCGAGGTATTTCTTGCGGTCGGCCCCCTTGGCCCGCTTGGCAAGTATGATGAAGCTTTCGGGGAATTCCTCCGCCGCCGCGGAGTCGTAGAGCTTCTTGGTGGACAGCTTGGCGGTCTCCTTGGTGGCCCAGCAGTTCTCTATTTCCTCAGCGATCAGCAGGTTGCCTCCGGCGAAGCCGGCCTTGTAGGCCCTGTCGGCGAATTCCCGGGACCTCGCGTAATTCTTGATGACCCCGCAGCCCGTCCGCAGGCATTTGGCGATGACGTAGTTCGCGTAGGGGATGAAGGAGGCGTATTCGGGATACAGTCCGTCCGCGATGTCCATGTACCAGAGGTAGGAGCTTTCCGGCGTGCCGTAGAGGTCGCGCATGCCGGGCGCGTAGGTGTTCATCAGCAGCAGGTCGCTGTGCTTGGACATAAGGAGGGCGAAGTACCAGCTGTCCAGCGGGTAGAAGTCTATCTCTGCCGAGAGCGCGGCGTCGTGCTTCTGCTTTTCAAGGAAAAACTCCTCCGCGTTCACGCTGTTCGCCGCTATGTTCACTGCCGACCTGGCAAAGCTGGGGGCCAGGGCAAGGAGGGCCGCGGCCAGGACTATATATACTTTCTTCCGATTGTCTGCCATAACCCTATTGTAAATCATAATCCCTTTATAATCAATGGAAAATTCGCGGGGGCATGGCTGCGGCATGAGCGCGGGGTATCGCAGCAGGTCCGGGGGCATGGCGTGGCGGGGCAGGGGGGCGGCATGAGCTCGGTGCAGTGCCGCCACAAAAGCGCAGCCGGGAGGGCGGGCAGGGCCGCCCCTGCCTGCCTGCGGCCTAGCCGTTCTTGTTGATGATCTTGGTCCGCACGCTTCCGTCCGCGATGTTCGTGAAGCGCACGTAGAGGGAGACCTTGTTCTCCGCGTTCAGGCTCTCCCAGATGGAGCTGGCGAGCGTGTCCATGTCGCCCTTCAGGAGTACGGGCTCAGGCTCCCCCTCGAAGCTCGGCAGCGGATTTCCGTCGCCCATGTAGGTGTGGATGTAGCGTCCCACCCCCGGCTCCGGGCTGTCGTAGTCAAAGGTGTAGCGGAGCGTTCCCGGCTGCTTGCCTGCTTTCGCGCTGTCGCTTTTCAGTATGGAAAGGCTGAAGCCGTACCTGCCCCCCTTGAACTTCTGGATTCCCGAGATGCGCGGCGTGTAGTTGGGCGCGTCCGGCTCGAAGGTCCTGCCTTCCAGCGACTGGGGGAAGCTGAGGCCGTTCTTCATGCGCTCGTAGACCGTGTCGGTCTGGTCGCCGTTGGTCACAATCGTCGTGACCTTGCCCGACTCCTTCAGGATCCTGACCGGCCAGTAGATGATGAGGCTGGGGTCCTCCAGCTTGGACGGGTCGAACGCCTGGGTCCTGATGCCCCCGTCCTCCTCTATGAAGACCCTGTTCCGGCTGTTCACGCTCCTGCCCATGATGAAGTAGGCGGCGACGGCGTGCTTTCCGTCCTCGGACATGCCCAGGACGATTCCGCGTCCAGGATATTCGTTTCCTCTGAGTTTCTGTTCAAGTGCTTCCATCAACATACGCCAATACTAGCACAGAACGGGGATTTCGGCTATAGTCTACCGTATGGAATACGAGGAACTGGAGCTTCCGCCCCCTGGAAGCCGCGTCGCCGTGGGTATGTCCGGCGGCGTGGACTCGACGCTGGCCGTCCTCCTGCTCAAGGAGCGGGGATGCGACGTCACGGGCGTCACCATGTCCATGTGGGCCGACGGGGACCTGCCGGGAATAGACGAGGCCGCCGCCCTGCGGCACCTGCATGACAGCTGCTACGGCCCGGGGGAAAAGCAGGACGTGGAGGACTGCCGCGCCTTCTGCGCGGAGCAGGACATTCCCTACCATATAATAGACGTGCGGGAGGCATACCGGCGCGAGGTGCTCCAGTACTTCAAGGACGAATACCGTGCGGGCAGGACGCCCAATCCCTGCATCCGCTGCAACCGCTTCATCAAGTTCGGGGCGCTGCTTTCCGGCCTGGAGGCGGTGGGCATACGCTACGACTACTTCTGCACGGGGCATTACGCCAAGGTGGTCCGGGGGAGGGAAGCCCTGGCCTCCTCCTATGGCGCGTCCGCTTCTGATGCGGCGGAGGGGAAGGGCCGCCCTGCCCAGATCGCCGTCGCCGACGACCGGAGCAAGGACCAGGCCTACTTCCTGTACCGCATCCCTTCCCCGGTGCTGGAGAAGGTGCGTTTTCCGCTGGCCGGGCTGACCAAGAAGGCCGTGTTCGCGATGGCCGCCGAGCGGGGGCTCAAGGCCGCGGAGCGGGCGGAAAGCCAGGACTTCATACCGCCGGAGTTCATGGACTCCCTCTTTTCCGACCGGCCGTCGCAGGAAGGGGACTTCCTGGACCTGGACGGGAAGGTCCTGGGGCGGCACCGGGGCATAGAGCATTATACCGTGGGCCAGCGGCGGGGGCTGGGGATAAGCGCGCGAGAGCCGCTCTACGTCGCCGCGATAGACCGGGAGCGGAATGCCGTCATCCTGGGAAAGGACGGCGACCTCTTCTGCTCCGGCCTGGAGGCTTCGGACCTGGTGTGGCCCGCCTCCTACAACCCCTGCTGCTCCTTCGAGGCCGAGGTGAAGATCCGCCTTGCCTCGGCTCCCGTCCGCGCGCGCGTGGACTCAGATCCTTCGGGCCGCTGCAGGGTCATCTTTGCACAGAAGCAGCGGGCGGTCGCACCCGGGCAGTCCGTGGTCTTCTACCGGGACGGGGTCATAGCCGGCGGCGGCATCATCGACCGGGCTATTCCGTAAGGTGCGGGGCTGGGACACGGCGATTTCAGAACGATTTCAGAGCGAGGCGGTTTTAGATGAAGAAGAAGAAAGGTTCTGTCGTATACAAGTGCTCGTCCTGCGGCTACACGCAGCCGGCATGGCTCGGCCGCTGCCCCCAGTGCGGGGAGTGGAATTCGATGGAGGAGTGCATAAGCGACCCCATGGCCGCAGGCCCCCGCCTTTCGTCCGACGGCACCGCCGTAAAGGTGAAGCCCGTCCCCCTTTCGCGGGTGGAACTGCAGGACGAGGGCCGCATCGCGACCGGCGATGCGGAGTTTGACCGTGTGCTTGGCGGCGGGGCCACCAAGCGGAGCGCGATCCTCATCGGCGGGGAGCCGGGCATAGGCAAGTCCACCCTCCTGCTCCAGTGCGCCGCCTCCATACAGAAGCTGAACCGGGCCTTCCGCATCCTGTACGTTTCGGGCGAGGAGTCCGCTTCCCAGATAAAGGGGCGGGCCGTCCGCCTGTCGCTCGACGTGGACGCGGTGGAGATCCTGCCGACCCTGCGGCTGGAGGACACGCTGGACGCGCTGGACTCCCTGAACCCGACGGTGGTCATCGTGGATTCCATCCAGACCGTCTATTCGGTGCAGGCGGGAATCGTCCCCGGCACGGTGAGCCAGCTCAAGTACTGCTCGAACGAGCTGATCAGCTGGGTCAAGGAGCGGGATTCCGTGCTCTTCATGACCGCCCACGTCACCAAGGAGGGGGACATCGCCGGACCCAAGAGCCTGGAGCACATGGTGGACACGGTGCTTTCGTTTGAACGGAACAACAACGACGACCTGCGCTTCCTGCACTCGCTCAAAAACCGCTTTGGCTCGGTGAACGAGCTCGGCATTTTCAAGATGGACTCGCTGGGACTGAAGGCGGTTCCCGACCCCTCGTCGCTGTTCATAACGAAGCGGGTAGGGGGGCTCCCTGCCGGCGTGGCCTGCGTGCCGATATTCGAGGGGACGAGGATCTTCATGGTGGAGATCCAGGCCCTCACCGTTCCGGCGAAGGGGACGATGAACCGGGTCTATTCGGACCGGGTGGACAGCGCCCGGGTGAGCCGGGTGGCCGCCGTGCTGGAAAAGCGGCTCGGGGTGAAGTTCTCGGACATGGACATATACATCAACGTGGCCGGTGGCGTGCGCCTGGTGGAAAGCGCGGTGGACGCGGCCCTGGCGGCAGCCCTGTATTCGGCGCGGAGCGACCTTGCGCTCAAGGAGAGCACCGCCATCGTGGGCGAGCTGAGCCTTGCCGGGGAAATCCGCCCCGTCGCCAAGCTCAAGGACCGGGTGAAGGCCGCGCGGGAGCTTGGCTTTACGACCGTCCTCGCGCCGGAGAAGGCGGAGGGGGCCAGGGCCGTCCAGAGCGTCAAGGACTTGGTCAAGGCCCTGTTCTAGCCGGAATAGGCCCGGATACCGGCTGGAATACAAGCGTATCCCGGTT
>CAMJAJ010000023.1 GCA_946403565.1 uncultured Treponema sp.
CTCGGCGGCATCCTCTAAAAACCGCTGAAAGCGAGTTTTTAGAGGTGCCCTTTAGAGAAGGTTTAGAACAGGAAGGTATATATGCTTAGGACAGTTTTCGCGATTCTCGCCTCTTTGACTTCGATTTACGCAATCATCTGCGTAGTGAGGATTGTCCTCACCTGGATTCCCAGCGCGACCTTCAGCCCTGTGACGAAGTTCCTCGCGTCAATCTGCGACCCCTATCTGGATCTATTCCACGGCATACGCTGGATGCGGATGGGAAGCCTGGATTTCAGCCCGGCCATAGCCCTCTGCCTGCTCGGGGCAGTCAGCACGATATTGAGCCACCTGGCCAACAGTTCAATCCTGCGCCTGGGGAACATACTTGCCCTGCTTGTGCAGACGACGGGAAGCATCGTGTCCTCCGTCATAGGACTGATCATCCTGCTGTTCATAATCCGCCTGATAATGATCCTTATCTCGGGGGGCGCATTCTCCAGCAATCCCCTCACCTATCAGATTGACCAGGCCCTCGGCCCGGTCGTAACCGCCATCTCGAGGACCTTCACCGGCGACAGGCAGATAAGCTACAAGATGGGAATCATCATCGCCATCGTCACGCTCATCGTCCTGAACCTCATCGTGCAGGTGGTGTTCGCCCTCCTGGCAGGAATACTGGCAGGGCTGCCCCTCTAGCGGATGCTGGGCGGAGGTGCTAGGAGGAAGACTCCTCCCGGTACTTGGCGACGGTACGGCGGGCAACCTTGATGCCCCGCTCCGCAAGGAGCTCGCTTATCTTCTGGTCGGAAAGCTTCTTCTTTCCTTCCGCCGCCGGTGAACCGTAATACTCCCGGAGGATTTCCGCTATCGCCGCCTTCACCTTGTCCCGGCTTGTTCCCCCACCCTCCCCGTCAGCTCCGACCGAACCGACAAAGAAATACTTCAGGGCAAAAAGCCCCCAGGGGCACTGGAGGTACTTGCTTCCCGCCATGCGCGACACGGTCGTCTCATGCACGCCAAGGACGGAGGCGACATCCTTCTGCCGGAACGCCACCAGGTGTCCGGGCCCTGACTCAAAGAACTCATGCTGCCGCTTCACGATCATGCAGGTCCCCCGCAGCAGGGTGTCCTGCCGCCCCTCCAGCGCGCTGATGAATTCCTTGGCCCGGCGTATTCCGCCGCTTATCACGCCGCCGCTGTCCTCGCCGGAAAAATGCGCGAACGCGGGGTTGACCGCAAGCTCCGGTATGCTGCCGCCCGCAAGGTAGACGCGCCAGGCAGCCCCCCCCTGCACGACGATTCCCTTCCCGAAATCCTCCTGCACGCCCTCCGCGTCTTCATCGGAAATCCGCTCCACATACACATCGGGTACGACATAGTGGGTGTCGCTTCCGTCGTAATCACGGGCCGGATAGGGGTCCAGGGTACGGATGAACGCAAGCGCGCCTTCCACCGCCTCCGCGTCCACGGTCATTCCGTCCCAGGAAGAAACCTCCGTCCCTCCAAAGAGCTTGGACTGCGCCTCAAAAAAAGCCCGCGACTTCCGCACGATGGAAGAAACGGTCGGAGGGTTCAGGAAATCAAAATGCCCGTCAAGCAGGAACAGGGCCAGCTGCGGCGCATCCGGACGCTGCCGGGACTGAACGAGCAGGCTTTCCTCCGTGTCCTTGCAGCAGCAGCCGGGAGGATCCAGGTGCTGCACGACCGCCAGCATCTTCTCCAGGGCGGCTTCCGCCTCCGGAACATCCTTGTCCAGCAGGGAAACGGGGGCCAGGATATGGAAGCCCCGGGAATCCAGGTTGCCGATAAGCCGCTCACCTATCAGCATCTCCAGAGGGGAAAGCTCCTGCATGTGCAGCTGGGAAAGCAGGTGGTCCTGCAGGGACAGCCTTGTGTCCGCCTGGGCCTCCAGGGCGGCCTGGTGGCGGTCGCTTTCAAGCTCTCCTGCGGCGCTTGAAGACGAAAGCCTCGTGGCTCCCGTCCCGCCCCGCCGCAGATGCACGTTGCCACCCCTCACGTCCTTGGTTATCACCAGCGCAGGATTCTCCTGCACCTCGTTGTAGACGGCCTCGCGCAGGTCGTCGCTCCCCATGGAAAGGATTTCCAACGACTGTATCTGCGTCTGGCCCATGACCTGGACCTGAGACTGGCTCTGCCTCTGCGAAAGCTTTGATTCCGCCATTCAGCCCGTCACTTCTTGGTGAAGATCTTCTTCCAGTACAGCAGCAGCAGGATGATGGTGAGCATGATGGAGAGGAGGTCCGAGACCGGCCCCGCCCACAGGGCCCCTTCCACGCCCATAAACACGGGGAGGATCAGGGTCGCAGGAACCTGGAAGATGATCTGCTTGGACAGGGATAGCAGAGATGCCTGGGCCGGGTACCCGAGCGCCTGGAAGAAGATGCCGCTCATGATCTGCACGCCTGCCGTCGGAATGAGCATGAGGAAGATCCGCATGCACTTGACGGCGAATTCATTGTAGAGCTCGCTCTCAGAGCCGAATATGCTGATGACCGCCATGGGCCTGAGCTGGGCAATCAGGAAGGCTACGACGCAGACCGCCGTGCACAGAACGGCGACGAGCTTGTAGCACTCCTTGACCCTTCCGTAACGTCCGCTGCCGTAGTTGTAGCCGAAAATCGGCTGGGCTCCGGCGGAAAGGCCTATGACGATGCTGATGATGATGGCGAAGACTTTCATCGTGATGCCGAGCGTCGTTATCGGGATGTCGGGCCCGTACTTGCTCTGCATGCCGTACTGCAAAAGGACGTTGTTGCGGGCGGCGATGGCGACGACCATGGACATCTGGGTGATGAAGCTGGATACCCCCAGGCGGGCGACCTTGGGAATGTAGCTGAAGCTTTTCTTCCACAGGGCCGAAGTCAGCTCCACGTTGCTCATCTTGTGGATGAAGTAATAGACGTTCAGGACCGCGTTCACGAACTGGCCCAGTATCGTAGCCAGGGCCGCACCCTTTACCCCCCAGTGGAACACAAAGATGAAGAGGGGGTCGCACACGAGGTTTATGACCGTGCCGGCAAAAAGCCCTATCATATTGTAGCGGGGGTTGCCGTCCGCCCGGATGAGGCTGGAGCCGCCCGCGCAGACCGCGAAGAAGGGAAGCCCGCAGGTGATTATCATTCCATAGTCGATGGCATAGGGAAGGATCGCGTCAGACGCGCCGAAGATGCGGCAGAGCTGGGGAAAGAAAAGCAGGTAGCCGGCGGCTATCAGGAGGCCGCCCACCGCGAAGCCCGTTATGCCCGCGAGGCTGCTCTTAGCGGCCTCCTCCCTCTTGTTCTCACCGAGCTTCAGGCTGAACATGGCCGCCGCACCGTCGCCAAACAGCAGGGAGAAGGCCATGGCGAACGCCGTCATCGGGAACACGACCGTGGTGGCCCCGTTCCCCAGGTAGCCGACCCCCTGACCGATGAATATCTGGTCGATTATGTTGTAGAGGGCGTTCACGACCATCGAGACTATGCCCGGGACGGCGAATTTGACCAGAAGCCTACCTATCTTCTCTGTTCCAAGGATGTTGTCCTTTACGCCGTTTTCCTTCGTTCTGTTTTCCGTAGCTTCCAAATCCATAGCGGGATAATAGCAGTAAACGGGAATAAATGCAAGGAAGCCGGACCGCCTGCAAACGATTCCGGACGGCCGCCTGCCGATTCGCCCCCGGGCGGGGCTCCTGCAAACGCCCTCGGACGGACCGCCTGCAAACGCCCTCGGACGGCCGCCTGCCGATTCGCCCCCTTTACATTTTTGGAAAAACTGTCATAATATGGGGTATGGCAGATATATCCGCAATCATCACCCGCAAGTCGCTCAAAGCCAAGCAGAAGGCCGCAATCCGGACCGTGAAGGCACAGGCGAAGGAAAAGATAGAAAACCTCAAGAAGGAGTCGTTTGACAGCGAAGATGACGAGCCCGTCCTGAGCAAGGAGCAGAAGCGGATCCTGCGGTCCGAACGCCTGGCCGCCGGAATCGCCTACTCCGCCAAGATGCCCCGGGAATACACCGTGGGAGAGGACATCTTCAACTCCATCAGCCACGGAATCGGGGCGGGCCTGAGCGTCGCCGCCCTGGTGCTGCTGATAATCCGGGCAATCAGCCACTCCGTGCCGTCACGCATGGGCATCGCGATGTTCGCCTGCACGGTATTCGCCTCGTCCCTGTTCATCATGTACATCCTGTCCACCCTCTACCACGCGCTCAACCCCTACGGGGCACGGAAGGTCTTTTCCATACTGACCCACGATGCGATATACTTCCTGATAGGGGGGACGTTCACGCCCTTCATACTGCTGGAACTTGGCAGCAGCAGCGGCTGGGTCGTCTTCGCCGTCCTCTGGCTGCTCGTCGCCGCGCTCATAGCGCTCTATTCGTCACTGGGCAAGAAGATACGGGCTTTCTCCATAGCCGCCTACCTGGTCCTCGGCTGGACCTTCATACTGCTTTTTACCGCGTTTGAACTGGGAGGCCTGCCCCTGCTGAGCGCGAGGCTGCTGCTGGTCGGGGCCATCCTGTACACCTTCGGCGGCATCTTCTTCCTCATGCCGAAGTACAAGTGGTGCCACAGCGTGTTCCACCTGTTCGCGCTGGCCGGAAGCACGCTGCACTTCTTCGCCGTCTGGCATCTTTTCTAACGGAACATTCAGGGATAATCAGGGGCCGGTCAAAAGCCGGCCCCTCCTTTTGAAGCCGCCCCATTCGTACAGCGGGCCGGTCCGGCAGTAAAAGCCCCCTCAGAGCAGACGGCCCAAAGGGCCGCATCGGGAAAGGCCGCCGGCCCTTATTCCACCGGGGTCTCGTGCATCCAGCCACGGATTCCCTGGCCCACGAAGCGCTTCAGTATGTGGATGAGCACGTTGGGCTGCAGGGGCTTGGTGATGATGTCGTTCATGCCGCATTCCTTGGCCTTGTCGGCCGCATCCTTGAATGCGTTGGCGGTCAGGGCGATGATCGGAATGGTCTCGTAGCCGTCCCCGCCCAGCTTGCGTATCGCGCTTGTCGCCTCATAGCCGTTCATGACCGGCATCTGTATGTCCATAAGCACGGCAATGTAAGCATCCGCGCCTGACTGCTGCATCTTCTGCACCGCCAGCTCGCCATTCTCCGCCTCGTCGGCCTCAAGGCCCAGCGAATTGAGTATGCGGATGGCAATCTCGCGGTTTATCTCGTTGTCGTCCACGAGCAGGACGGTCCCGGAGAGCTTCTTTTCCGCGTCGTCCGCAACTCCGGCAGGCTGAGACTGCCCCTCCTCCTTCTCAGAGGCAGAGTCTATGACGGGGACCTCTATGGAACACTTTATCTGCGTTCCCTCGCCAAGCTTGGTCTTTACGTCTATGGTCCCTTCCATCAGGTTGATGATGTTCTTGACGATGTACAGGCCCAGTCCGGCCCCGGCCGCGTTCTTGGCCCGGTAGGGGTTGTCGACCTCCTGCGAGAAGGGGCGGAACATGGTCTTGGCGAACTCCTCGCTCATGCCGATTCCCGTGTCCGTCACGCTGATATCGAGCTTCGCCTTGTTGCCGTCCAGCAGGCTGACGGCCAGGATGAAGGTTATCTTGCCGCCCCGGCGCGTAAAGTTGACCGCGTTGTTCAGCAGGTTCAAGGCCACCTGGCGGAAACGGATCTTGTCGCAGAGCACCGCCACCGCCGGCCCGTTGTGCACGATGGTGAAGCTGATGTCCTTCTGCTCGCAGACCGTCTCGAACACGCTCTCTATCTCGTTTATGAAGTCATTGATGTAGTAGGGCTCGGCCTGGAGCTTGACCCGCTCGTTCTCAAAGTTGGACACGTCCAGGACGTCGTTTATCAGGCTCATCAGGAAGGTGTTGGCGGACTTTATCTTCTTGAGGTCCTCGGTCAGCTTCGCCTTGTCGTCTATGTCGTTCAGGGCAAAATCCGACATGTTGCTGATTATGCCCATCGGGGTGCGGATGTCGTGGCTGATGCGGGCAATGAAGTCCAGGCGGGCGATGTTCGCCTTCTCCACCTCCAGCAGGGCGTCCTCCATCACCTGGATGCGCTTGCGGTCCTGGGCATAGCTGTCGGTTATGTCCGAGATTATCATCATGATCTGCCCGAACTTGCGGTTCAGATACAGGAACTGGGCCTGCAGGCGGCGCTGGGCGCCGTTCACCATGGCCGAATACGGTATCTTGTAGTCCTCCGATTCCTCAAGGGCGGCCACGATGCGGTCCAGGCTCACGCACTTCTCGTAGAACTCGCGGTCCTCCTTTACGACGACCTCTTTCGCCCTGGTCTTGACCACCTCGGCATACAGCAGGCTCCTTCCGACGGGCATCTTTTCATCCGAGTCGGAGTTGCTCAGGAGTATGAGCTTCTTCGTCTTGGTGCTGATTATGCCGACATAGCTCATCGCCGCCGTCACCAGCCGGTCCAGTATCAGATGCATGTTCATCGTACTGGTTATGTCTTCCGCCCAGGTGACCGCCTCCACGTGCCCCGTCTCGGGGTTCTGGCTCATCGAAAGGTTGGAATGAATCCACTTGTAGTCGCCCTCGAAGCCAAGCACGGGGTAGTCTATGGAGAACTGCTTCTGGCCATCCTTGAACCGTTCCAGCAGGTTTTGAATGTTGAAGCGGTTGAAAAAGTCCTTCTTTATGCCGTCATCCATGATGTCGCCGGCAACCTTCTCCAGGAACTCGCTCGCCTTGACGGACTTCTGCCGCTCCTCCACGCTGGGGAATATGCTCCTGACGCTGATGAAGCTGTCGCTGGTCAAATCCAGCCGGGCGGAAGAAAGCGCGCTGTGCATCTTGGACTCGAACATGCTGTTCATGTCGTCAAAGCGGTTCCGCTCGTTTATTATCTCGGTGATGTCCTGTGAAATCCCTATGGCGCAGTTGGTCTTGCCCGTGGTGTCCTTTTCCGCAATCATGATCACGTGCTCGTAGCGGCCCTTCATGGGGCCGTCGCGCCTGAAGCGGACCGTACACTCGGCCTTGTCAGCACCGGAGTCTATGGCCTCGAACATGGCCCGGTAGCTGACGACGCTGCTGTCCTCGAAGTAGGACTCGACCGACCTGGGCACACCCGCGATGACAGGGGGAAAGTAGAAGTCTTTGTAATACAAGGAAGTATAACCGCTATCGGTGAAGGTTACGGTCTTTTCCTTTATGTTGTACTCCCAGACGGCAAGGCGGAAGCCTTCGACAGCAGTCTGGTAAATGAGCCTATGCTTCTTATCCGCTAAAGGCATAGTAGGACACGCTCCTTGTCAACTTGTAAAAATGACACCGTGCCAATTATAGCACGGACACCGGCAAAGCACAAGCAGAAAAATTCCTGCCCGCACCTGCTGTCCACGCCTGCAAAGATTAGACCTGTTCAGAAACCCAGTTCCCGAACAGGTCCATTCCTTAGAATTCCAGTCCAGACCGCACGCCCAGACAATTGACAAAAACGGAATCTCTTTGTATTATCGGGATATACGTGCAACGCGTTTAATTAATTCACTATTTCATTGCATAGTTTAAAAATAGAGAGACAGTGTGCGGAGAAAACAGTATGGCAAACGTTAAGACAATCGGAGTCCTTACGAGCGGGGGCGATGCCCCGGGCATGAATGCGGCAATCAGGGCCGTAGTCAGGACGGCAATAGCGAGGGGCCTCAAGGTCAAGGGGATAAAGAAGGGCTACCAAGGCCTCCTGAACGAGGAAATCCTGGACATGGACACCAAATCCGTCTCCCACATCCTGGAGCGCGGCGGAACCATCCTCGGAACGGCCCGCTGCGAGGAATTCATGGCTGACGAGGGCAAGAAGAAGGGGGCGGACATCTGCCGGAAGCACGGCATAGACGCCCTGGTCGTCATCGGTGGCGACGGCTCCTACAAGGGGGCGCTGGGCCTGTCCCGCCATGGAATCAACATCGTGGGAATCCCGGCCACCATAGACCTGGACATAGCCTGCACCGAGTACACCATCGGATTCGACACCGCGGTGAACACCGCCATGGAGGCCATCGACAAGGTGAAGGACACCTCCTCCTCCCATGAGCGGTGCAGCATCATCGAGGTCATGGGCCGCCACGCCGGCTATATCGCGCTCTGGTGCGGAATGACCAACGGTGCGGAGGACATCCTGCTGCCCGAGAAGAACTCCGAGTTCAACGAGGAGAAGATCGTCAAGAGCATCATCGAGAACCGCAAGAAGGGCAAGGTGCACCACATAATCATCAACGCGGAAGGCACCGACAGCGACTCCGAGGAGTTGGCCAAGAAGATCGAGGCCGCCACGAAGATCGAGACCCGCTCCACCGTGCTCGGCTACATCCAGCGCGGCGGCAGCCCCAGCGCGAAGGACCGCTACTACGCCTCCATCATGGGGGCATACGCGGTGGACCTGCTCAAGGACGGCAAGGAGAACAGGATCGTCTGCTTCCAGAACGGCGCCTTCATGGACATGGACGTGGAGCAGGCCCTCAGCATGCCCAAGAAGAACATTGACGACTACCAGTTCGAAATAGCCCAGCTGCTTTCCTCCGAACCGGTATAACCTCCCCAGACCGGCAGGACCGCGATGTTAGTCACCGTATTCAAGGTAATCTCCGTCGTCATCGGGATAGTGGGGCTCACCTTCGCCATCCCCATCGCGGCGGCGGCCTCATGCGCGGAATGGGAGGTGATTCCCTCCTTCGCCATCCCCATGGCCCTGAGCGTGATACTGGCGGCGGCGGTCCTGTTCCTGACCCACAAGAAGGGACGTCCGCTCAGCATACGGGCCTCGTTCACCGTAGTCCTGCTCGCCTGGATCAGCTCCAGCATCATGGGGGCCATCCCCCTCTACCTGTCCGGCGCGCTCCCGAGCGTGGTGGGGGCGGTATTCGAAAGCGTCTCCGGCTTCACGACAACCGGAGCGACGAACGTCGCGGACATAGAGGCCCTCCCCCGCAGCGTGAACCTGTGGCGCTGCCAGACCCACTGGCTCGGCGGTATGGGAATCGTCGCGCTGACGGTCGCCCTCATGCCCATCCTCGGCGTTGGAGGCTTCCAGCTCATAAAGGCGGAGACGACCGGGCCGGACAAGGGCAAGTTCACCCCGAAGATCACGACGACGGCCAAGGTGCTCTGGTTCATCTACTTCGGCATGACGGTGCTGCACGTCCTGCTGCTCTTCCTGGCGGGCATGGACCTGCTGGACGCCCTGGCGCACGCCTTCTCCTCCATGGGGACGGGGGGCTTTTCCACCAGGGCGGCAAGCGTCGCGGCCTATGACTCCCCGGTGATAGACTTCATCTGCGGCCTGTTCATGTTCCTCTCCGGCATAAACTTCACCCTCTACTACTACCTGTTCACGGGCAGGTTCTCGGACATACGGAAGGACTCGGAGCTGAAGGGCTACCTGTGCATCGTCTTCACGGCCGGCCTGCTGGTGACGCTCATCGAGATGGGGGGATTCGGCTCGTTCTGGACCTCCTTCCGCTACGCCTTCTTCCAGGTCATATCCATCCTCACCACGACGGGCTACGGAACCTGGGACTACACCCTCTGGAAACCGGCCAGCCAGATGGTCATACTGGTGCTGTTCTTCATCGGCGGCTGCGCAGGATCGACGGGAGGCGGCTTCAAGGTCATACGCTGGTCGGTGCTCGCAAAGCAGCTGCACAATGAGATCCAGCGCATGCTCCATCCGCACGGCATCTTCACCATCCGGATAAACGACATGCCCGGCAGGAAGGACATCGTGTACAACGTGGCCGCCTTCTTCTTCCTCTACATCGTCCTGCTGCTGCTGACGGCGTTCGCCACCTGCCTTGCAGGGATGGACATCTTCACCTCGCTGACCGGGGCACTGAGCATGCTCGGCAACGTCGGACCGGCGTTCAACCTGCTGGGACCGGCCTACAGCTGCGCATCCCTTCCGGACTCCGTGAAATGGGTCTACTGCATCGCCATGCTCGCAGGCCGCCTGGAGTTCTACACGGTCGTCATCTACTTCTTCCCCGTCT
>CAMJAJ010000024.1 GCA_946403565.1 uncultured Treponema sp.
AAAGCTCATGGGGGTATTGCTTGAGCCGCTTGTCCGGCTCGTTGATTCCGACCAGGGTCAAAAGCTCACGGGCACGGGCAGTCGCCTCCTTGCCCTTCTTGTCCGTGTGCAGTTTGATGGCCTCCTCTATCTGGTTGCCGATTGTCCACACCGGGTTCAGGCTCGTCATGGGGTCCTGGAAGATGATGCTGACCTCCTTGCCCCGTATCTTGCGCAGCTCCTTCTCGGTCATCTGGTCAATCCGGTGGCCGTTGAAGGTCACGCTTCCTCCGGTGATCTTTCCGTTCTCCGCGGTCAGCCCCATCACGGAATAGGCCGTGACGGACTTGCCGCTGCCGGACTCGCCGACAATTCCGAGCACCTCGCCTTCCCGCATCTGTATCGTCACGTCGTTCAAGGCCCTCACCTCCCCCGCCGGGGTAAAGAAGGAGAGCTTCTCATGCTGTATGTCTACTAAGAATTCGTTTTCCGCCATAGTCTCTGCCATAGTATTCACTTATTAAACTCCACCCCGCTATGCCTTGAGCTTGGGGTCGAACGCGTCGCGCAGGCCGTCGCCCAGAAGGTTGAAGCTCAATATGATGATGAAAATCAGGAACGCCGGGGCAAAGAGCTTTTCCGGGAAGGTCTGAAATCCGTTCAGGGCTGCCGAAGCCAGGGAGCCGAGCGAAGGCATGGGAGCCTGCACGCCCAGGCCCAGGAAGGAAAGGAAGGACTCGGTAAAGATCGAGGAGGGTATCTGCAGGGTCGTCGTGACGATCAGCGTGCCGATGCAGTTGGTAATCAGGTGCTTGCCGATTATCCGCTTGCCGCCCGCGCCTAGGGCCTTTGCCGCCGTCACGTACTCGTTCTGCTTGAGGACCATAATCTGCCCCCTGATGATGCGGGCCATGCCCACCCAATAGAGCAGGGCGAACACGATGAACATGCTGACCATGTTGGGGCCGAGCCGCTGGATCCAGCCGAAGCCCGGCAGTTCGCCAAGCGACCGCAGGGGGTATTTGAGCGTCTGCGCGAGCAGGATGATGATGAGCACGTCGGGCACCGTGTAGATGATGTCCACGATGCGCATCATGATGAGGTCCACCGTCCCGCCCAGGTAGCCGGAGACCGCGCCGTAGAGGGAGCCAATCATGAGGATCAGGAGGGAAGCGACGATTCCGACCGTCATGGAGACGCGGCCCCCGACCATCACGCGGATGGCGTAATCGCGGCCGTTCTGGTCGGTTCCCAAGATATGCGGGAACACCTTCTCGCCCGCCTGGATCTGGACGAGCTCCGTCTTGGAATGTTCAAAGGGCTTGAGCCGTTCGCTGCCCTTCATCTGCTGTTCGTACTTATATGGATAGAACAGCGGCACGATGAAGCACAGCAGCACGATGAGGAGCACGATGGCAAGCGCGGCCATGGCGATCTTGTTCTTCCGGAAGCGGCGGATTCCGTCCTTCCAGAAACCGACGGACTCGCGCATGATGACGAGGGAATCCTTCTCGTCGGCGGAGGCGGGTATAAAGTCCTCCACTTTCAGCTGAAAGCTCAAGGGGTTCTTCTGTATGGTATCACTCATTTCCTTCGGCTCCTACTTTAGCTTGATTCTCGGGTCAACGATTGCATAGGCTATGTCGACAATCACGTTCATGATGATGACGAAGACCGCGAGGAATATCGTCGTCCCCATGATCATGGGGTAGTCGCGGCTGGTGATTGCGCCCACGAACTCCGAGCCGAGCCCCGGTATGTTGAAAATCTTCTCGATTATAAAGCTGCCCGTCATGAGAGAGGCGATGAGCGGGCCAAGATAGGTCACGACCGGAAGGATGGCGTTGCGGAGCGCATGCTTGAAGATGGACTTGAGGCTGCTGACGCCCTTGGCCCGCGCCGTCCGCATGTAGTCCTGGCCCATCACGTCCAGCATGGAGCTGCGCATGAGGCGGGCGATATAGAAGGTGGGGTACAGGGCGAGCGCCGCCACCGGCATTATGTAGCTTGCCGCGTTGTTCAGGCCCAGCGAGGGCAGCAGCTTGAGCTTGGTGGAGAAGATGTACATGAGCAGGGTGGAAGAAAGGAAGCTGGGGATTGCGATTCCCGCGGTGGAAAGCACGACGAGCACGCTGTCCACCAGCTTGCCCCGCTTGTAGGCGGCAATCGCGCCGAGCGGCACGCCGAACAGGACGGCCACTAAAATGGCCCAGCCGCCGAGCCGGGCCGACACGGGAAACTTGGTGAAGATGATCTCGCTGACCGTCCGGCCCCGCTTCTTGACGGAGAGTCCGAAATCGCCGCGGGCAAGGCCGCCCATGTAGGTCAGGTACTGCTGGCCCAGGGGCTTGTCCAGGCCGTATTTGGCCTCCATCGCAGCCTGGGCCTGGGGCGTGACCGCCTTTTCAGAAAGGAAGGGGCCGCCCGGAACCATGTTCATGATGAAGAAGGTCAGGGTCGCCACAAGGAAGGCCGTGACGACGGCCGTCAGCAACCTTTTGATGATGTACTTCAGCATTTGATATGCCTCGTGTAGTAGAGATAAAGGCGCGGTCCTGACTGCACGAGTGCAAGCTCACGCAACATAACAGGATATAATATGCAGTGCATAAAGTCAATACAATGGCGGGGGTATGGCCACTTGTAATTTAAAGGAACGAGGCATATAATATCGGCAGAAATAGCGTTGGCGATGAGCCTTTTTTCGGGGTGGCGTTTTTCGGGCCGCCCTGCGACACCGCCACGCAAAGCAACTACAGCACAAAGGAGTTCCCATGAAGAAGATTGCCATGCTCGCCGCCATCGCGCTTGCCGCCTGTTCGGCCCTTGCCGCGCAGGACTCTTGGTACGTCTGCCTCGGCTCGTTCAAGAAGCAGAGCAACGCCGACAACTACGTGAAGTACCTGGCGTCAAAGAACCTGTCCGCCGTCATCGTCGACGCGACCTTGAAGGACGGCCGCCTGATGCACCGCGTTGTCCAGAACAAGACCTACGGCAGCTACGCCGACGCGTACTCCGTCCGCAGCAAGCTTCAGAAGGAGAGCTACATCCTCGCGCTCGGCATAAAGGACCTCTGGGTCTTCAAGGGAGGGGCCGTCTCACAGGACAAGAAGGAGAAGGCGGATTCCGCCCCCATCGACTCAAGCTACCGCCACGACCTCTGGCTGGAACCGACCGACCCCCATCCGGCGGCATTCCGCAAGGTCCCGGGCTGGGGCGGCGGCGCGCTGGACGAGAATCAGGATTTCCGCTTCAATCCCAACGGGGACTTCGAGATAGTGACCAACGGCGGCTTCAACAACATCGTCGTGACCCGCTACGAGTTCAAGCGATAGGAGGAGGCCGGGGGCGCTTCGAGAGGCCGTCACGCCCGGTCCAGCCTGAGCAGCCTGACCGCCAGCCTGTTCAGCTGCCGGTAGAGCAGGGCGAGGGCAACGGTCGCGGCGATGACCAATGCGGCATACAGCGCGAGGTTGCCGCTCCCCTGCCAGTAGAAGGGGATGGGGTCGCCGTTCGGCGTATACCCCTTATAGATGAGGAACCTGAACAGGGTAAGGGCCATCAGGTTCATCATGTAGGTCTCAAGCGAGAGGCCGCCGAAAAAGCGCGTGACCGGGTTGGACGCGTGGTATTTGAGCAGGACGGCGAACATGAGCAGCACGACGGCCATGGACTGGGGAATCTGCATGAGGTAGGTCAGCAGCTTGTTCAGGATGCCCGGCCCCTTCCCGTTGAATTCCGTCCAGTAGCCGAACTTCATCTGACCGAAGCCGGAGAGCACCGTGAGCGCCGCCGTCAGCACGACGAGCAGCAGGAGCTTGAGCCAGTAGGACTTCGTGAGCCAGCCGCGCAGGCGCTCCTCGTACTGGGCCACCAACATTCCGACCAGGAAGGCGGGGCATGAGTTGACCCACCACTCGCCGGAGAACCAGAAGATTTTGAAATCCATCCACCAGCGGGCCTTTGCCCAGCCAGCCCCGGAAAGCCACCAGTTGCGCTCCCCCGCCCACCATGCGAAGTGGCCGGACACGCAGAAGAAGAGCCCCATCAGCAGGATGACCGCCCCCATCAGGACAAAGCAGAGCCTCCGGTCCTTTATGTGCCTGAAGAACACGTAGAAGGCCGCATACAGGATTCCGGCGACGATCGGGTACCAGGCGTACTCGTTCATCATCGTCAGCCCGACGAAGTTGCAGAGCCACTGCATCGGGGGCAGCTGGCGTCCCGACGGCACGAACCGCAGGACTGACAGGATGAGGGGGGAGGAGGACTGCTCCGCCAGGCCACCTAGCGTCAGCACGCGGGGCAGGGCGTAGAGGATGACGCTCACGTAGAAGGGGACGACAAGGACCTTCACGACCCGCCGCCACATGAAGCCGTCCAGATACCCCGGCTTTGCGTTCAGGCTCTTGATGAGGCCGAAGCCCGACCAGAAGAAGAAGACCGCGACAAAAAGGTAGCCGACGTTGCAGAAGGCCTGCATGATGCCCGTATACCCCGCCCCGGAAGCCTCCTGAAAGGCCGCCTCCTGCGAGATATGGTGCAGGATCACACCCAGCGCCGCCATGCCCCTGAGGGGCTTGGCCACGTCGAGGGACGAAGAGTCCGCGTGGAAGCGGTCGGCCCCGAATCCGGCGAAGCGACCGCCCCACACGACCAGGGCCAAAAAGAGCGCGTAGACGACATAACTTATATACATTCCGTTTCCTCCTGCGCCCGTACATCCGGGCATATATTACGGCGATCTCAAACGTCCAGGCGGACGGTTGAAACAGGCTCAGACTGTTTCCGGGAGCGTGCCGACACGCTCGCCCATGCGGACGGGGGTCTCGATCCCCTGACGCGAGTTTCCTTCGATGTCCGCGCGGACGGAAAGCCGGCCGGCCGGAACAAGCAGGATGACGGTGGACCCGCCGTACTCGAACCAGCCCTTCTCCTTTCCGCGCACGGCGGTCCCCTCCCCCTCCAGGTTCACGATCCTGCCGACGAGCATCGCGCCCACCTCCATCTGGACCAGCCTGCCGAACGCGGGGCTTTCTATCACCGTGTACTCGCGGCTGTTCATGGCGAACACGGGGTAGCGTTCCAGCGCGACCGGGCGCACGGTGTGCAGGACGCCGGGGATGAACACGTTGCCGCCTTTCTTTCCCCCGTCGGCATAGCAGTAGCGGTGGTAGTTGTCCACGCAGAGCCTGAACACCAGGCAGCTGCCGCCCCGGTACGAGTCCGCAAGATCCCTGTCATCCAGCAGGGAGGCGACCGTATAGGAAGCCTGCTTGACGGGGATGACCGTGCCGCCGTCCTCGCCTATGTGCCAGACGGACAGAAGGCCGTCGCAGGGGGCGCAGAGGGCCGAAGGGTCCATGTCGAAGGGCCTTTTTCCTTCCTTTATCCTCCGCCTGAAGAATTCGTTGAAGCTATGGATTCCGTCGGTCTCGTAGTCATCAAGGTCTATCCTGTTCCTGCGGACAAAGCCCCGTATCAGGAAGGCGGAGAGGCGGGAATCCAGGAAGCGGCCGCATGCCCGCGACAGGGCGGGGGCAGCGAGGGCCCTGAGCAGGAGCCTGCCGGGAACCGTACCGTAAAGGAAGCGCAGCACGTCCATCCGACCCTACTGCCACCTCATGACGATGAACACGTAGGCGAGGACGGCGGCCTCCACCGCCCCGATCGCGATGAGGATCAGGATGCCCCGCGTCGTAGGTTTCTTCACCTGGATGCGCGAGACGAACAGGAAGCCCACCACGGCGAGGAAGACGAAGTACAGGAGGGTCAGGTCCGCCTTGCAGAAGATGTGCACGAGCAGGATCACGGGGAACACGACGGCCGCGCTGGTCACGGGAAGCCCGGTGAACACCTTCCGGGAACCCTTGTCAGTCTGCTGCCGCTCCTCCTCCGTCACGTTGAAGTAGGCCAGGCGTATCATGGCAGCGAGCGCGTACAGGACGGCAGTGGCCATGAGGAGGAGCTTGGCGACGATCGGCTTGTCCGCCAGGTGCAGGAACTTGAAGTCCGGGAAAATCGAGAATTCGATGCTGCTCCTGAGCATGGCTATCCCGATGCAGGCGGGCAGCACCCCGAAGGCCACCAGGTCGGACAGGGAGTCTATCTGTATGCCGAACTTCTTCATCTGGTCGGTGCGGTCCTTCTTGGTCCGCGCGACCTTGCCGTCAAAGGCATCACACAGGCCGCAGAACATCAGGAAGAACATACCCAGGTAGGGATGTCCTATGTCGTTGAGGCACAGGATGATTCCCGACGTCGCGGATATCATGGAGAGGTAGGTCAGAACCACCGTGTAATCATAGAAGCCAATCATACTCTATCCCCGGGAGCGGCGGCATCCGCACTCCCTTTGTTTTCTCTAATACGGAGCAGTACATACCCCAGCAGCACCGTGACGATGCTTATCGCGCAGCAGGTGTAGAAGGAAATCCACCGGCTGAGCAGGGCGAGGGTATAGGAGGACTCATCGTCCAGCAGCATGACATAGCCGTGGTACATCATGTATTCGGAAATGCCGACCGCGCCGGGCACGGGGATGAAGTTGGACCCCAGCACGACATAGGTCTGGATGGCGAACACCTTCGCTCCGTCCGCAATCCGCCCGTGCATGGCATAGTAGCAGAACACCGTGACAAGGATCTGCAGGGTGCGCTGGAGCAGGTTCAGCAGGTAGGTCCTGAACAGGAGCCGCTTCCTGCCGGACAGGAGCTCCACGCACTCGTTGTATTTCTCCACGGCCCCGCTCAGTTTCCCACGGACCTTCCTGGCGACGGCCCTGCAGTGAAGCCTGTTCAGGATGGAGACGACGATGTCGCCCATGCCGAACAGGAGGCTCTGCCGCTTGAGCAGCATGACGAAGAACAGGGCGAGCAGCACCATCGCGAAAACGCCGATGAGGATCATCAGCTTGCAGGCCAGGTTGAACTCCATGAATATGGCGGGGAAGGACATGATGGTCAGGAGGCCCAGGCTGATCAGTGCGAACGTGTACATCGTCAGGTTCAGGATGAGCGAGACGATGACCGCGCTGCCGGATATGCCGTCCTTGTGCATGAAGTAGGCACTGGCGGGCTGGCCTCCCGTGGCGGAGGGAGTTATCGATGAAAAGTAGATGTCGGCGGAGGCGTACAGGAAGCCCCGGCGCTTCCGGGCGGGGTAGCCCAAGGTCCGCAGGATCAGGACGAGCGACCGCCCTTCGAAGAAGATGAAGCCCAGCATGCAGAAGGCCGCCGCCACGAGCCAGCCGAGGGACGCCTCCCGTATGTCCTGCCACAGCTCCGGCAGGGAAAGCCCGCCATTATAGAAGAGCGCGATTATCGTAAGCACAGACAGGCAGAGCGTTATGACGGCCCAGAGTATCTTCTTCCTCATAGTATGGGGTGGATTTTAGCATATTTTATGGAAAAATGCAAAGGCGGTCGATGCCGCGCGACCGGAGGCTTTCACGCCACGGGGGACCGTGCTATACTGTTTCTATGGATTCGAGAATGCTTTTCACGAGGCCGCCGGAAAGCTGGGAGCACTACCTCCCGCTCGGGAACGGACGGCTCGGCGCGATGGTGAAGGCCCACCCCACGGACGAGGTCATACAGCTCAACGAGGAGGGCATCTGGTCGGGAGGCCCCCAGGACCGCGTGAACGACCACGCACGGGAAAGCCTGGAGGAGCTCCGTTCGCTCGTGCGCCGCGGCAGCATTCCCGAAGCCCAGGAGCTTGCCTTCCGCCGCCTGTCCGGAAGGGGCTTCAACGAGCGCGCCTACCAGACCGCCGGAGAGCTGCGGCTGGACTTCTTTTCGGCGGACGACCCCGGCATCGAGTTCAGCTTTCCCCCACGACATGAAATCCCGCACGAGTGCCTGGACAGCTACCGCTCCTGCCTGGACCTTGACGAGGCATGCGTCCGCGTGTCGTACCGGGACGCGGGGGGCGTTTCCTTCGAGCGCAGCGTCTGGGCGAGCGCGGCGGACGACATGCTCTTCATGCACGTCCGTTCATCCGAGAAGGGAAAGGTCAACTTCAGGGCCTACCTGGACCGGGGAATCTCCTGCGACTCCATCTGGGCGGAGGACGGCTGCATCTTCCTCGCGGACGGGCACGGCATCCCCTTCTGCGTGGGGGCGGGGGCGGCCTCATCCGACGGCAGCATACGGGCGCAGGGCTTCACGCTGGAAGGGGATGGATGCAGCGACGTTCTCTTCTTCATCGACATCAGGGCATGGCAGTACGGCGGCCCCATCTCCCCGGCCGAATACCGGGAGGCCATCCGCCACGACAGCTGGACGCCGCTCCTCAAGGAACGCCTTTCCCGTATGCGGAGCTTCATAGCGGAGGAGGGTGTGGCGCACGCGGCCGCCGTCCTCTTCGCGAGGCACCGGGAGGAATACCGCCCCTTCTGGGTCAGGATGGCGCTCCACATAGGGACGGGGTGCGGCACAGGTGGCCCCACAAGCATGGACAGCACAGAGGGCAGCCCCGCAAACACGGGCAAGCCAGCAGACAGCACAGCGGGGAAACCCACCGTCGAAGAGCTGTTCGCCTCCTTCCGCAGGCACGGCGACATCCGCCTGGTGAACCTCTACGCCGCCTTCTCCCGCTACCTGATGATCGCAGGCAGCCGCAGGCCGGGAAAGCTCCCCCTCACCCTGCAGGGCCTCTGGAACTGCTCCATGGACCCGCCCTGGGGCAGCAAGTACACGGTGAACATCAACGCGCAGATGAACTACTGGCCCGCAAACATGGCCGCCCTGGGTGAATGTGAGCTGCCCCTCTTTGAGCTGCTCGAGCGGACGTACGCAAACGGAAAGGACGTGGCCCGCAGGATGTACGGCTGCCGGGGCTATGTCGTCCACCACAACACGGACTTCTGGGGCGACGCGGCCCCGCAGGACCCCTGGCTGCCGGGAAGCTACTGGGTGCTGGGGGCGGCATGGCTCGCCACCCACATCTGGGAGCATTACGAGTACGAGCAAGATGTTTCCCTGCTGGTGCGATATTACTACCTCATCCACGAGGCATGCCTCTTCTTCGTCGATTTCCTGCAGCCGTCGGAAAACGCGGGCCGCGCGCAGGACGGCAGGCCCTTCCTCGTGCTGAACCCGTCGGTCTCGCCGGAGAACTCCTACCGCTTGCCGTCCGCCGGACAGGCCTGCTGCCAAAATGCAGGACAGGCCTCCGTCCGCACCGGCTGCATCTGCGAAGGCTGCCAGATGGACAGCATGATCCTGTCCCATCTTTTCTCCTGCCAGAAGAAGGCGGCGGCGGCCATAGAGGGCCACGGGGAAAAGTGCGCCGACCGGGAAGGCAGGGAATACCCCTCCACGGACCGGGGGGATTTCGCCTATGTCCTGGACCACCTGAAGGGCCCCGCCCTGAATTCCGACGGCTCGCTCATGGAGTGGAACCAGGAGTACGAGGAGCTGGAGAAGGGGCACCGCCACATAAGCCACCTGTACGGCCTCTTTCCCGGCCACTCCATCACGCCCGAGGGGACCCCGGACCTGGCCGCCGCCGCAGAACGGACCCTGCGCAAGCGGCTTTCCCACGGCGGAGGGCATACGGGCTGGAGCCAGGCGTGGATAATCAACTTCTGGGCCTCGCTCCACAGGGGTGACGAGGCGGGCGGGGCGGTCAGGAACATCCTCCTGAACTCCACGCTCCCCAACCTCCTCGACAACCATCCGCCCTTCCAGATAGACGGGAACTTCGGCGCGCTCGCGGGCATCCTGCGCATGCTCGTGCAGAGCGGGCTTGACGACGACGGCAGGCCCTGCGTACAGCTCCTGCCCGCCCTCCCCTCCGCCCCGGAATGGCAGTGCGGCGAACTGCGGGGCGTCAGGCTCAAGGGCGGCATCTCGCTCTCGTTCAAATGGAAGGACGGCAAGCCCTACGACGTGCAGA